>JBHEPC010000155.1:0-12072 GCA_046260475.1 Candidatus Krumholzibacteriia bacterium
GTCCGGGTGGTGGTGGGCATCGGGTCCTGCCGGTCGGCGTGGCGGGGGCACGGGCGCCCTCCGCGCCGGCCACCATAACGGTTTCAGGTCTCAGTGACCATCGCCTGCCGCTGCCAGGACCCCCGCCAGGCGCGCCCGCAGCGCCGCCACGTGGGTCCCTTCCCAGTAGAGTTGGCCGCAGCCCGCACACAGGAAGTACGCGTCCAGCCAACGGGCGGTCTTCGGCGGGATGCGCGCCGCCACCTCGGCCTTGGCGACCGGGCGGACCGCGCCGTTGCACAAGGGGCAGCGCGCGAACGGCTGGACGCGCCCGGCCAGGCCGTAGCGCCGGACCACGGACGCCACCTGGGCGTCCGGCTCGTCGTCGCGGATCAGCATGGCCGCCCCCAGCAGGCGGCGCTTCAGGAGGGCGCGGCTGCCGCTCAGCAGGATGCGGTCCTCGTGCAGGCCGCGGCGGGCCAGCTCGGCCGGGCCCCAGGCGGGGTCCCAGGCGGTGTCGAAGCCCAGGGTGCGCAGCAGGCGGGCCAGGGCGGCCAGGTGGCGGTCGCACAGGAAGCGGGCCCGGCCGGGGTCGGCCCGCGCCACGCCGGCTATCGTCAGGTGGTCGCCGTCGGTAACGGGGTCGTCCAACCGCCGGGGCGAGCCGTCGGCGGCGGTCACGGTGCCGATCTCGCAGTGGGGGATGCCCAGGGCCTCGACGGCGTCCTTGACCGAGGTCGCGCCGGGCAGGACGCGGCGCACCACGGCCGGGCGGCGGGCGGCGGCTGGGCCCAGCAGAGGGGCCAGATCGGGGGCGAAGGCTAAGTTGATCGTCAACATCGTGGGAATCCTCTCCGCCCCGATGTTAGTGCATTGACAGGCTTGTGCCTCGACAATTGTGTCTGGGCCCGAAACTGCCTCAAAGGCAGAA
Organism: Candidatus Krumholzibacteriia bacterium; assembly: GCA_046260475.1. Lineage (GTDB taxonomy): Bacteria > Krumholzibacteriota > Krumholzibacteriia > LZORAL124-64-63 > LZORAL124-64-63 > JACZKN01. The sequence goes on from JBHEPC010000155.1 coordinate 911, forward strand.
CGTGAAATCAATATCTGGATTATCCAGTCAAAAATAACCCCCCTCCGGCGTCCGGACACAATCTTCGCGGCACAGCCCATTGACAGGCCGCCCTGCCACCCGCTAGTTTGGCAGACCCCGCCGCGCCAGCCACGGCCTGCGGCAGGGTCGATCCTGCGCCGATCCGCACCCTGACCGGACCGCCGCGCCGCCCATCACGTGCCCCGCGGAGGACGCCTTGCGCCGCAGCCTAGCCCCGATCCTCGGCGCGTGCCTCGTCCTGGCCGGCTTGCCCGTCGGCGACGCGGCCGCCAGCGCCGATGTGGACCTCTACACGGACATCGGGCTGCTCCGCCTGAACATCACCAACCTGGGCTACATCGGCCACGCCTTCACCTACCGCACCCTGCCGGCCGCCGAGTACCCGCCCCGCAGCCACGTGGAGCACATCTACCGCGGCGGCATCTGGGTCGGGGCCCTGAACGCCGACGGCCAGTACCGGGTGTCCACCGGGTCCCAGGACGCCAACGGCCTGGTCGAGGGCGACCAGCTGCGGGAGTTCGAGGCCTACCCCGACGCGGAGACCCGTTTCCGCACCCAGCGCCTGTCCAGCGACCCCAACTCCGAGTTCTACGACCCGGCCCTGGGCCCGGTGGCCAACCAGCAGTTCAACACCTACTTCAGCGACTACCGCACCGGCGGCAGCCATCGCCCCCTGGGACTGCACGTGGAGATGCGGACCCTCGCCTGGGACCAGAACCACCTGGACGACTTCGTCATCCTGGACTACGCGCTGGTCAACGTCTCGGGCACGGAGCTGCGCGAGGTGCACCTGGGCTTCTGGATCGACACCACCGTCGGCAACACCGAGCAGACCGACCCCTACGACCCCAACGCCGTCAACCGCTGGAACTACTACGACGACAAGAACGGCGCCTGGGGGGCCCAGGGCCACGTGCCGGAGGCCTACACAGTCGACGGGGACCCGGACATCTGGATGGCCTACGAATACGACGCCGACGGCGAGCAGGGCCTGGCCACCAGCTGGATCGGCTACCGCCTGCTGGGCACCGATCCGCCGGTGGTGCCCCAGGACGGGCAGCGGCCCGTCTCCTACAACCAGTGGGGCTTCCGCGGCGTGCCCAGCCAGGACAGCTGGTACTACGAGGGCACCGACACCACGACGCTGCTGCCGGGCAAGTACCAGATCATGAGCAACGGCGACTTCGACGTGGGCGAGACCCAGGAGCAGAACTTCGCGCGGGAGGGCAACTGGGTCAGTCTCATGTCCGCCGGGCCGATCCCCGCCTGGGCGGCCGGCGACACCCTGCACATGACCTGGGCGATCGTCGCGGGGGTCGATTCGCTGAGCCTGCTGGCCAACGGCCTGGTGGCGCAGGTGGCCTACGACAGCGGCTTCAAGGTGCCCACCGGTCCGCCGTCGCCGCGGCTGGAGTTCGGCTTCGCCGACGACGCGGTGGTCCTGCGCTGGGCCCCGGGCGACTCCCTCGACGCCGAGGGGCAGATGCTGCCGCCGGACAGCCCGCTGCGTTCGCCCGAGCACCACGTCAGCGTGGTCACCGGCGAGCCCGACTTCCAGGGCTACCGCATCTACCGCTACCAGGGCGAGGCCATCGAGCTGCAGCCGGGCCAGTCCTCGCCCCGGGACGCGGCCACGCTGGTGGCCCAGTTCGACGTCATCGACGGCATCGGCTTCGACACCGGCCTGCCGCCCCTGAACGCCGACGGCCGACGCGAGTTCACCGACACGGGCCTTTTGGAGGGCTTCCCCTACATCTACGCCGTGACGTCGTACACCGCGCGCAGCATCCAGCACGGGCTGGACGAGCTGGAAAGCGGCTTCCAGAACATCGACCCCGTCTTCCCGGGGCCGGCGCCGGTCAGCGGGGGCCAGCCGGCCGTGGGCGTGTACCCGAACCCGTACCGCGCGGGCTCCCTGTACGACGACCGCATCGACGTGGAGATCGGCCGGAAGATCTGGTTCACCAACCTGCCGGCCCGCTGCACCATCAGGATCTTCACCCTGGCGGGCGACCTGGTGCGCGCCCTGCACCACGACGACCCGGCCTCGGGCCAGGAGCCCTGGGACCTGATCACCGGGCAGGGGCGGGCCATCGCCGCGGGCCTGTACGTCTACGCGGTGGAGGATCTGGCGACCGGCGCGACCCAGCGCGGGAAGCTGGTGATCATCAAATGACGGCACCGCGTGTCCTCGCCGCCCGTCCCCGCCGCCTGGCTGCCTGCGCCGCCCTGGCCTGCGCCGCGGCCCTGGCCGGCGCCGCCTGGCTGGGCGGTTGCGCCGCCAACGAGCCCTTCGACCCCAGCAGCGTGCCCAACGCGCCGCCGGTTGCGCGCATCGCCACGGTGCCGGTGGCCCCCGGCGGCGAACTGGCGCCGGCCAGCTACTACAAGCAGCGCTTCCGCTGGTCGGGCACCGACCGGGACGGCTGGGTCACCGAGTACCACGTCTCGCTGCAGGTGCCGGCCGGCGCGCCCGCGGCCTGGGACACCACCGCGCGCACCGACACCACCGTGACCTTCCTGACCGACGAGTCCGGCCGCACCGACGCCACCCTGCTGGTGGTCTGCCGCGACGACCGCGGCGCGCTGAGCGACACGGCGAGCCAGTACTTCTCCATCCGCAACTTCCCGCCCGAGCTGGTCTACCAGGCGGACTTCAACCCCTTGGCCAACATGCAGCGCGAGGTGGCCGGAACCGACACCACCTACTGGAACTTCGGCGTGGGCAACTTCCGCTTCTACGCCCTGGACAACGACGGCGCCGAGACCATGGACGATTTCTACCGCTACACCCTGGTGGACGGCGAGCCGACGGTGACCTGGGATCACGACGACCCCCTGGCCGACCCGCAGACCGGCTGGGTGCGAGCGCCGCTCGGCGACGGCGAGATCAAGGAGTTCGAGATCTGGCTGCAGGGGGTCGCCCCGGGCGCGCGCACGCTGACGGTGTCGGTCAGGGACGAGAGCCTGTCGGACACGCGCCTGCAGTTCGCCTGGGAGGTGCGGGCGCCCCGCGGGCCGGTGCTGTGGGTCCCCGACAACAACGCGACCGCCGGCCGGACCTTCATGCGGGAGACCCTGGACGACGCCTACGGCGCGGGCAACTGGGATACCTACGAGTTCCTGTTCTCCTTCCCCGACCGCGCGGCGGTGCTGCTGGAGAGCATGCGGCAGTTCGCGGCCGTGGTCTGGACCGGAGGCGGCAGCACCAGCCAGAGCCTCAGCCGCGCGGCCGCTCCCGGCGGCGTGCTGCAGCAGTACGTGATGCCCACCGCCGGCGCCGGCGCTGACCCGGGCCGCCTGCTGATGGTGTCGCGCGTGGTCACCGGCGCCAGCTCGGGCCTGTCGCCGGCGTTCCGCCAGGCGGTGCTGAAGATCAGCCCCACGGGGGCCCCGGCGGCCGAGCTGCGCGAGTTCGGCGGCCTGCAGGTGCTGGGACGGGATGCCGGCCTGCCCACCCTGACCAGCACCAGCGACTTCGCCCGCGCCATCGGCCTGGTGCCCCTGGCCGGCAGCGAGTGGGTGTACCGCTTCGAGGAGTGCTGCGACCGCGGCTGCTTCGGCTCGACCCGGCCCATCAGCCCCTGCGACCCGATCGCGGCCGCCCGCTGGCCGCTGCGAGCGGACGACCCGCTGGCGCGGGTGATCAGCGTCGGCCTGGAGCCGGAGTACTTCGACCGGGCCGAGGCGATCGCCGCCTTCGGCGCGCTGCTGACGCTCGAAATGGGGGTGGCCGCGCCGTGAGCACCTCCCGCCGCCTGGCGGCCGCGCTGGCCGCGGTCATCCTGCTGGGCGCCGGCGCGGCCGGGGCCCAGACCCGCGCCCAGGCCGTGGCGCCCCAGGCCCCTGCCACGATCAAGGGCCGCATCTTCGACGCCGAGAGCGGCGAGCCCATGCCCTACACCAACGTGTTCCTCTCGGGCACGAACCTGGGCACCATGGCCTTCACCGACGGCTTCTACATCCTGCGGGGCCTGCGCCCGGGCACCTACACCGTCAAGGCCAGCTACATCTCCTACGAGGTGGGCCAGAAGACGGTCACCCTGGGCCCCGGCGAGGTGGTCGACATCGACTTCCGCCTGCTGGTCAAGGCCATCATGACCGAGCCCATGGAGATCGCCGCCGAGCGCGCCCTGGTGGAGGTGGACCGCACCGGCAGCGCCCACTTCCTGTCCGCGCGCGCGATGGAGGCCATGCCCCTGGACGACGTGGTCAACATGCTGGCCCAGCAGCCCGGCGTCACGCTCCAGGACAACGAGATCCACATCCGCGGCGGCCGCGCCGACGACACCCAGTTCGTGGTCGACGGGCTGAGCGTCAACGATCCTTTGGTGGGCGGCGGCTACGGCTACAACATCGACCCGTCCATCATCAACGAGATCGAGGTGCTCACCGGCGGCTTCAACGCCGAGTACGGCCAGGCCGTCAGCGGCGTGGTACGCGTGACCACCAAGGAGGGCAGCGACCGCCTCGAGGGGCGGGCCAGCCTGCAGCGCGACTACTTCGTCAAGACCGTGGACAAGCGCGAACCCGTCCATTGGCGGGACCTGACCCGGTTCGAGGAGCCCCACAACATCGACATCGCCAAGCTGTCCCTGTCCGGGCCGGATCCCCTGAGCGCCGGGCTGCGCGCCCTCGGCCTGGACCTGCCGGGCAAGCAGTACCTGCTGGCGTCCGGCTCCATGGACATCCGCGACGGCTACCTGCCCATCCACACCCGGCAGTCGTCGCTGCGCTCGCCCGTGTACGACTCGTCGTTCTGGTCGCCGCGCACCCAGAACGACTGGAACGGCATGGTCAAGTGGACCTGGCACGTGACCCCGACCCACAAGCTGAACATCAACACCAGCCGGCAGGTGGCCGTCAGCCAGGGCTTCACCCTGCCGGGCGAGGGCTACCCGCGCCCGTACCTGGACAACATGGACTCGACGCTGGTGTTCACCAACGAGAACATCCTGACCCAGGTCTACTGGCGGCAGGTGTTGAGCGAGACCGCCTGGTACGAGCTGACCGTGGGCCGCAACTTCGCCCGCATGCACGCCAACCTCAACGGCAACGACGATTTCCGCAGCTACTCGCCGGCCTACGTGCCGTCCCGCGGCCAGGACGGCCAGCGCGACGGCCACGACGACCGCTGGCACGACCACTACGTGGATTCGTGGACCGGCAAGGGCACCTGGTCGTTCATGGGCGGCGCGGGCAACGAGTTCAAGACCGGCTTCGACCTCTCCTTCACCGAGATGCAGATGGTGGACCTGTCGGGCAAGCTGGGCGATCCGGATCCGGGCACCCTGGCCAACCGCGAGGACATCTTCGTGGCCCACCCCGTCTCCGGTGCCGCCTTCTTCCAGGACACGGCCCGCTACCGCGGCCTGGTGGTCAACGCGGGCGTGCGCGTGGACTTCTGGGCCCCGGGCAAGGAGGTCGAGCAGGTGATGGCGAACCCCGACCGCTACCTCTTCATCTTCCCGGGCATGCCCGAGGAGTTCGAGGCGGGCACGGTGCCGTTCGCCGGCCGGCGCTGGAAGACCCGCCTGTCGCCGCGCCTGGGCCTCAGCTTCCCGGTCACCGAGCGCGACAAGTTCTTCTTCAACTACGGCCACTTCAGCCAGTGGCCGCGCTTCGCCTACGTCTATCCCCAGCTGCAGACGACGACGGTCACCCAGGTGCCGCTGCTGGGCAACCCCAACCTCGACCCCAAGGTGACGGTGGAGTACGAGGCGGGGGTGCAGCACGAGTTCGGCGGCCTGTGGAGCCTGGGGCTGACCTTCTTCAACCGCGACATCTACGACTACGCCAAGTCGGTGACCCTGGCGCCGGTGACCATCGACCCGGACGACACGCCCGACCCGAGCGACGACGACCAGCGCAGCGAGGACATCCAGCCGGTGCGCTACTTCAACGGCGACTCGGCCCGCAGCCTGGGCATCGAGCTGTCGGTGGTCAAGCGCACCACCCGCTGGCTGAGCGGCTCGGCCAGCCTCGAAATGCAGCGCACCACCGGCACCAACAGCAGCGCCGAGGAGGAGTACCTGCAGCGGGTGTACGGGCCCGTGGACGGCACCCAGCCCACCACCGGCGGCCTGACCCGCGACCCCCTGCTGTGGGACAAGCCCTGGGCCGCCAGCGTGAACCTGGACTTCACGGTGTTCGACAAGGACCGCCCGGAGCTGTTCGGCTGGGTGCTGCCGGCCAACTGGAGCGCCAACCTGCTGCTGAGCGCCGAGGCGGGCCAGCGCTACACGCCCCGCATCTACGTGGGCCCGCGCTCCTACACCGACGGCGACCGCTACAGCGAGGTCGGCCCCTGGACGAGCAGCGTCAACCTGCGGCTCAGCAAGTTCTGGAAGACGGGCCGCAACGAGAAGCTGACCATCTGGCTCGAGGCCCGCAACCTGCTGAACCACAAGAACTACCGGCGGGTCAACCCCTGGACCGGCGACGGCTACAAGCTGGGCGACTACAATCCCAGCTGGAGCGAGCAGTGGGAGGGCGAGATCGACGATGCCACCGGCGAGATCTTCTCGGGCAACACCGACAGCGAGGCCTACGCCAAGAGCGTCGTCGACCCCAGCTACCTCGAGAACCCGCGGGTCGTGATGTGGGGGGTGAGCTACTCGTGGTGACGCGCCGCCTCATCGGAGGACTCGTCCTGACCGGGCTGCTGCTGGCCTGGCCGGCCACGGCGCCGTCCGCCCGGGCCGGCGACCTGATCCGCCTGTTCGGCGACGACAACGTGGGCTCGGCCGGCGGCCAGTTCCTGAAGATCCCGGCCGGCGCCCGTGCCGTGGCCCTGGGCAAGGCCTACGCCTCCCTGGCCACGGACGGCTCGGCCCCGTTCTGGAACCCGGCGGGCCTGATGCGCACGCCCGGGCGGCGGAACTTCTTCTTCGGCCACACCGAGTACACCGCCGACATCGCCCTGGACTTCGCCGCCGTCCACGTCCGCGGGCAGAACTTCGGCTACGGCCTGACCTTCGGCGGGCTGCGCTCGGGCGACATCCTGCGCACCACCGAGCTGCACCAACAGGGCACCGGCCAGTACTTCGACGCCAACCAGTTCTACCTGGGCCTGTCCCTGGCCCGCGCCATGACCGACCGCTTCTCCGTGGGCGGCACCGTGAAGTACTACCAGGAGAACCTGGACTCCTTCCGGCTGAAGGCCGTGCTGGCTGACCTGGGCATCCTCTACCTGGTGGGCATCGGCGACCTGCAGGTGGGCTTCTCGGTGCGCAACTTCGGCGGCGACCTCAAGCCGGGCGGCACGCCGCCGCCCATGCCCGACGGCTACGTCCACTACCCGGATTTCCAGAGCTACTCGGCCCCCACCGAGGGCGCCTTCGGCGTGTCCCGGACCTGGAACCTGGCCGGCGGCCTGGGGCTGCTGACGGTGGCCGACTTCTACCATCCGTCCGACGCCACGGAGACCTTCCGCTTCGGCGCCGAGGCCGGGATCCGCGGGATGCTGTACCTGCGCTCCGGCTACGAGACCAGCCGGGACGAGGGCGGGTTCGCCGCCGGTTTCGGCCTGCGCCTCGAGCGCAAGCAGCTGCTGCTGCGCATCGACTACGCCTACAGCGACATGGGCGCCTTCGGCACCGTGCACCAGGTGTCCGTCGACGTCTCGCCCCTGTTCGTGCCGCGGCCGGCCGACGCCTGGCGGAGGTCGCGATGAGCGCCCGCGGTCGCGCAGCGGCCCGCGCCGCCGCCGTTGCCGCCGCGCTGGCGGCCCTCGCCCTGGCCGGCGGCTGCGGCGAGAAGATCGCCATCCCCGAGGCCGAGGGCCTGTTCGGCTTCCGCGAGTACCGCGTCTTCCAGACCCTTACGGAGGACGACCCCCGGCAGCTCATCCAGCTCCAGGGCGCGGTGTTCGTGCTGACGGCCGACGCCCTGGTCAAGCGCACCACCATCCTGGAGGAGACCGGCCGGGCGGCGGGCCTGGCCGACCCCACGGCCCTGTGCAGCGGGCCGGGGGACAGCCTGATATTCGTGTGGGAGCAGGGCACGCGCACGGTCAGCTGGTTCCAGCGCAGCGACCTGCAGCGGGCCGGGTCGACGGTCCTGGCCGAACCGGTGCGCGTCGTCGCCATGGCCGCCAGCACCCGGGGCGCCGGGACCGCGGCCGGGGCCGAGTCCTTCCTGTACCTGTCCGATCCCGACGCCGGCGTCGTCCGCCGCTACGCCTTCGACTACTACGGCGGCCTGACGCCCTACGGCCTGCTGGCCCGCAGCGACGGCGCCTCGGTGCGCTACGTCCTGGAGCCGGCCGGCCTGGCGACCGACCCTCAGGAGCACCTGCTGGTCTGCGACGCGGACACCTCGCGCAACTGGGTGATCCGCTTCGACCCCGCACCCGACGAGACGGACGAGGACCTGCGGGGCGTGGCCGCCCTCTTCGACCCGGTGCCGCGCTGCGCCCCGGTGCCCGCGGCGAACGAGTACGCCCTGGGCAACGCGCCGCCCTGCCCGCCGGACGAGTGGTTCCCCGGGCCCAGCGACTCCACCGGGTTCTTCCGGGCGCCGCAGGCCGTGGCGGTCGACGGCGCGGGCCGCATCTTCGTGGCCGACACCGGGAACGACCGCATCCAGATCTTCGGCGCCGACGGCACCCACGACCTGACCTTCGGCGGCGCGGAGAATTCCCCCGGCCCGACGTCCATCGCCGTGTTCGACTTCCGCACCGGCTTCGACCGGACCATGCACGGGGCGCTGGTGTACGTGGTGCTGCCGGAGCAGGGCCGCATCCGCAGCTTCATCTCCTCGGAGTACGACGAGTCCCTCAACCGTCCCCCGCGGCCTCCCGAGTAGGCCGCGCGGCGGCCGCCGGCCCGTCCGCCCTTGCGGCCGGGGCCGGAGCGGGCGGATGATGGGCCCACAGGGAGGCAGGACCATGATCGGTGCCATCGCCGGCGACATCATCGGCTCGCCCTTCGAGGCGCGTCCCGTCAAGACGACGGACTTCCCGCTGCTGGGTCCGGGCAGCCGCTTCACCGACGACACGGTGCTGACGGTGGCCACGGCCTTCAGCCTGCTGACCGACGGCAACTACGCCGAGAACTACCGCATCTTCGGCCGCCTCTACCCGCTGGCCGGTTACGGCCGGGGTTTCCGCGACTGGCTGGCCGCCGCCGACCCGCGCCCCTACGGCAGCTGGGGCAACGGCTCGGCCATGCGCGTCTCGCCGGTGGGTTTCCTGCTGGACGACGAAGCCGAGGTGCTGAGCGAGGCCGAGCGCTCGGCCGCGGTCACCCACGACCATCCCGAGGGGATCAAGGGGGCCCAGGCCGTCGCGCTGGCGGTGCTGCTGGCCCGCCGGGGCGCCGCCCCGGACGACCTGCGCCGCGAGCTGACCGCCCGCTTCGGCTACGACCTGGACCGCACCGCGGCGGGGATCCGGCCCGGCTATGCGTACGACGTCTCCTGCCGGGGCTCGGTGCCCGAGGCGCTGGTCTGCGCCCTGGAGGGCGCCGGCTGGGAGGAGGCCGTGCGCCTGGCCGTCTCCCTGGGGGGCGATGCCGACACCCAGGCCGCCATCGCCGGGGCGGTGGCCCAGGCCCGCTTCGGCGGCGTGCCCGCGGACGTCGACCGCCAGGTGCGGACCATGCTGCCGGAGCACCTGCTGGAGATCGTCGTGGACTTCGAGGCGCGCCTAATCGACGGGCCGGACGGAAGGAACCGCGCGTGAACCACTCCCGCCTGAAGCGCGAGTTCGGCGCCGGCCCCGCGCCCGAGACGCCGTTTTACGTCTCCATCGCCGGCAACATCGGCGTGGGCAAGAGCATGATCACCACGATGATCGGCGAGGTCTGCGGCTGGCGCATGTTCTTCGAGCCGGTGATCAACAACCCGTACCTCGAAGACTACTACAAGGACATGGCCCGCTGGAGCTTCCACCTGCAGGTCTACTTCCTGAGCCAGCGCTTCGAGGTCCAGAAGACCATCCTCGACCGGCCGGGCTCGGCCGTGCAGGACCGCACCATCTACGAGGACGTGGAGATCTTCGCGCCCACCCTGCACCGGCGCGGCTGCATGGACGACCGCGACTACCAGAACTACAAGGAGATCTTCCGCAACATGGCGGCCTTCCTGCAGCCGCCCGATCTTATCGTCTACCTCGCCTGCCGGCCCGAGACGGCCCTGGCCCGCATCCGCCAGCGGGCGCGCAGCTGCGAGTCGGACATCCCGCTGGATTTCCTGCAGGACCTGCACGCGGCCTACGAGGACTGGATCGAGCGGGCGCCGGCCCTGTGCCCGGTGCGCGCCATCGACACCGAGACCGTGAACCTGCGGGACGACACCGAGGCCCAGTTGGGCCTGCTGCGCCTGATCCGCGAGTTCCACCAGGAGAAGCACGAGGCCGCCCAGCGGCAGGCCCGGAAGGCGAGGAAGAGCAAGTGAGAATCGGCGACTACCGCTCCAGCGACCTGCTGCGGGGCCCGGACATCCCCGACGAGCTGCTGGCGACCATGCCCAAGACCGACCTGCACGTGCACCTGGACGGCTCCCTGCGCCTGGAGACTTTCCGCGAGCTGGGCGCGGCCGCGGCCTGGACACCACCGGCAGCGACGACGAGGTGCGGGTCCGCTGGTTCCCCGCCGCGCGCGAGACCTGCCAGCACGAGTTCCTCGGCCACTTCCGCCATACCACGGCCGTGCTGCAGACGGCCGCGAACCTCGAGCGGGTGGCACGCGAACTGGCCGAGGACTTCGCGGCCGAGGGGGTCTGGCACGTGGAGGTGCGCTTCTGCCCCCTGTTCCACTGCCAGCAGGGCCTGACCGCCGACGACGCCATCGCCGCCGTGGGGCGGGGCCTGGCGGCGGCCGAGGCCGCGGCGGGCATCCGCACCGGTATCATCGTCACGGGTATCCGCACCATCGATCCGGCGCTGTCGCTGGAGTTGGCCCGTCTGGCGGTGGCCTGGAAGGGCCGCGGCGTGGTGGCGTTCGACCTGGCGGGCGAGGAAGAGGACAACCCGCCCAAGCGCCACCGCGAGGCCTTCTACCACTGCCTGAACAACAACCAGAACGTCACCATCCACGCCGGCGAGGGCTACGGCCCGGCCTCGATCCAGGAGGCGGTCACCTACCTGAGCGCCCAGCGCATCGGCCACGGCACGCGGATCCTGGAGGAGGGCGACGGGC
>JBHEPC010000162.1:0-15161 GCA_046260475.1 Candidatus Krumholzibacteriia bacterium
TCGACCACCGTGGTCAGGGTGTCGGTGGCCCAGGCCCGCGCCCGCAGGGTCCAGGGCGTGTTCTCGGCCACCGTCGGGGCGTTCCACAGCAATGTCCAGGAGGCCGAGCCCGTCGGCGCGCGCCAGCCCTGGCCGTCGCCCAGGTCCACGCGCACCGAGTCGATGCGGTCGCTGGTGGAGCCGGCCAGGGCGGTGCCGCGCACCTCCAGGGTCGTGCCGCCGGGGACGGTGGTGCCGTTGCCCGGGGCCAGAATGGCCACGGCCACCCGCTGGCGGACCACGTCCACGTACTGGGTCAGGATGGGCGAGTCGGCCCAGTCGTTGGCGAACTGGGCGTAGACGACCTTGCGGCCCTCCCCCGCGGAGAGGACCAGGTCGGCGCGGTTGCGGTACGGCTCCCAGGGCACGGCCGTCAGGTCGGGGAACTCGGCGAAGCGCATGCGCGTGGCCACGGCGGTGTTCACCGCGGCCACCGCGGGGCCGGGGATCACCCGGTTGGCGGGCACGTCCAGGACGAAGCGGGCCGTGGCCAGGTTGTCGGGGGTGACCAGGATGGAGGCCGTCGTGTTGTAGCCCTGGTCGCCCTCGTACTCGGCCCAGATGCGCTGGGGGTTGGCCGATTCGGCGATCAGGAAGCCGCGCACCGTGTCCGCGGGGGCCTGCCAGGGGGCGTCCGCCAGGCCCTCGCTGGACAGGGCGAAGCGCATCGCCACCACGCCGGCGGTGGGCACGACCAGGTCGACGGCGCGGGAGGCGATGGTGGCCGGCTTGCCGACCACGGAGTGGACGGGACCGAAGTTGGCCGTGAAGTCGAGCTTCGCCCGGGGCGAGCGGCGCCCGTCGGCGCCGAAGGCCTGCACGTGGACGCTGTAGCCGGTGTTGGCGGGCAGGGGCCCCTGGTCCCAGGTCACGAGCTGGGGCTCGCCCAGGGCGGCCACGGCGACGGTGTCGGCGGCGGTGAAGAGGGTATCATTGGCCAGGCGCAGGAAGTCGCCCTCGGTGACGGTGATCTCCAGGTCCACGTAACGGCTGGCGCGGGTCTTATCCTTGGGGACGGGGACGACGGCGGGGGTCGACATCACCGCCGCGATCCGGCCGTAGCCGACGATGGAGAAATCGTCGTCGGTGAAGGCCTGCACCCGGAAGTAGTGGATCCGCGTGGGCTCCGGATGCACGTATTTGTACACGTTGGTGGCCGAGCCGGCTGCGTGGTCGACCTCGCCGACCTCGACCCACTCGCCGCCCGCGTCCAGGGTATGGCCGACCACGTAGAAGGTGATACCTTGCCCCTGGGGCTGGTTCCAGGTCACGAAGATGACGGTGTCCGCGGCCGAGACCCGCACCTGCAGCGCGTCGCCCCCCAGGGGCCCGTCCGGGTCCCAGGGGTTGTCGTAGACGGGCTCGGCGGGCCGGCTCTCGCAGCCGGCCAGCAGGGCGGCGCCGGCGGCCAGGGCCAGGGCGGCCAGGAGGACGATGGTCGGCGTGCTGGGCGTGCGCATGGCGTCTCGGCTCCTCGTCCCGTTCAGAAGGTCAGCTTCACGGCGGCGTGCACGGCGGTCAGGCCCGCGGTCCGGTCGCCGGGCAGCTCCGGCGCGCGTCCCGAGAGGGCCGGCACCGGCCCGGGGCCGGCGTCCACCGCCGGGAACGTCAGCAGGGCGTCGGCCACGCTGATGCCCACGGCGGCCAGGGCGACGATCAGCCCCAGGTCGCGCACCTTTTCGGCGTCCTCCATCTCCGCGTACTTCAGGCCGGCCAGGCGCCGGAATTCGATGACCTCGTTCGCGTTGATGGCCGCGTCGTAGGAGCCCTTGAGCACCAGGTAGTCCTTGCGCAGGTTGCTGCGCTGCAGCTCGCCGGCCAGGGCGGTCAACAGGCCCCCGGTCTCGGCCGCGGCGTAGATCCAGCCGCGCACCGGCTTGCCCACGTAGAACTGGCCCAGGCCGGCGTACAGGACGCTGCTCGTCCAGGCGGTGCGGCGGCTCAGGCGTTCGAAGCGCAGCATCAGGTGGGCGTGGCTGGACTCGTCCAGGCGCACCGTCCGCGCGAAGGGGCGGCAGCCGGCCAGGTCGCCCTCGACCAGGTACGTGCCCGCGCCCAGGGTCAAAGGTCCGGCCAGGGGCAGGGTGCCCAAATCCAGGCCGTTGACCCGCAGGGTGGCGCCGGGAGGGCCGCTGACGTCCAGGGTGGCCGCCGTCGCCGGCAGGGCGGCTGCCAGAGCCCAGCCCAGGATCCAGGCGGCGCAGGCCAGGGCACGGGCGGCGGGGCGCCGGGGCGCGAAGGGGGATCGGGGCATCGTTGCGTCTCCTGGGGGCCGCGCGGGGCGGTCGGCCGGTTCGGTCGGGTCCGCGGGCCAGTATAAGCCATTGTCCGGGCCCGGCCCAGCCCGATCCTGGGGCGATGCCGGCCGGCCGGGGCCGCGGTCGGCCGCCGCCGCCGCTCACGCCCGGTGGTAGGGCCGTCCCCGCAGGATCGTCAGGCCGCGGTAGATCTGCTCGGCCAGCAGCACCCGGGCCATCTCGTGGGTCAGGGTCAGGCTGGACAAACGCACGCTGCGGTCGGCGCGTTCCCGGGCGGCGGGGCCCAGGCCGTCGGCGCCCCCCACCAGGAAGGCGATGGTGCCGTGGCCCCCCAGCAGGGCGGCGAACTCCACGCTGCTCAGGTCCTCGCCCCGCTCGTCCAGGGCCACCACCAGCCCGCGGCCGCGGGCCGAGCCCAGGCGCTCGACCATGGCGCGGCCCTCCCGCGGCGGGTCGGCGTCCTTCAGTTCGACGATCTCGAGCGGCGCCAGGGGGCGGATCCGCTGCGCGTAGTCCTCCAGCAGGGCGGCCAGCCGACCGTCCTTCATGCGTCCCACGGCGAGGATCCTCAGCATCGGCGCCCGCTTTCGGCCCCTATAACTCCGACTGCGGCTTTCCGCAACCAATCACTCCTTGACACGGTACCATGCCAAATATGTAATTCGCGACGGAGTTGTCGAATTTTCGTCAACCCGATTGGTCCAGATTTGGTTGGTCCAGATTTGGTCCAGATTTGGTCCAGATTCACGCGCAGCTGGACCCCATCCCGGCCGGGCGCCCCGCGGTTACCCGACCTTTTCCACGGTGACGGTCCGGGGCCCCGCTCCGGGCCAAACGGAAACCGGGATCCCATGACGAACAATCTCCCAGCCGGGGCCGTGGATGTCGGCGTCGTCGGACACTTCGCCACCGTCCTGGTCTTCGTCCTGGTCGGGCTGGCCTTCGCGGGCCTCGCCCTCGGCGTCGCCAGGCTCCTGCGGCCCAGCGCCCCCAATCCCAACAAGCTGACCACCTACGAATGCGGCGAGCTGCCCCGGGGTTCCTCCTGGGTCCGCTTCAACGTCCGCTTCTACCTGATCGCCCTGTTCTTCATCGTCTTCGACGTGGAGACCATCTTCCTGTTCCCCTGGGCGGTCGTCTTCAAGCAGCTGTACCCGGTGCCGGGCCTGGGCGCGGTCGTGTTCTGGGAGATGGTCATCTTCCTGGCGATCCTCACCCTGGGCCTGGCCTACGTGTGGGTCAAGGGCGACCTCGACTGGGTGAAGAAGCTCGTCGCGCGGCCCGGCGGCACCGAGCAGGCGGCCGCGCCGGCCGACGAGGAGGTCACCGCACCGTGAGCAAGGAAAGCACCACGCCCCCCGAGGGTTACGACGTCTCCCGCGAGTCCATGCTCGACTTCAAGGTCGATCAGCAGCTGCTGGAAGTGGTCGAGACCGACGCCAAGAACTTCATCCTGACCTCCGTCGACGAGGTCTTCAACTGGGCCCGGCTTTCGAGCATCTGGCCCGTGACCTTCGGCCTGGCCTGCTGCGCCATCGAAATGATGGCCACCAGCGCCACCCGCTACGACATCGACCGCTTCGGTGCCGGCGCCTTCCGCGCCACCCCGCGCCAGGCCGACCTGATGATCGTCTCGGGCACCGTGACGGCGAAGATGGCCAAGCGGCTGAAGCTGATCTACGACCAGATGCCCGAGCCCAAGTGGGTCATCGCCATGGGCAGCTGCGCCATCGGCGGCGGCCCCTACTTCAAGTACGGCTACCACGTGGTCAAGGGCGTGGACTTCATGGTCCCGGTGGACGTCTACGTCCCCGGCTGCCCGCCCCGCCCCGAGGTGCTGATCGAGGGCCTGATGCGCCTGCAGGACAAGATCCGCGGGCGCAAGGGCCGCTTCGTGGCGCCCAAGTGGGTCCAGGACTACGCCAAGAAGATCCCCTACCGGAAGTAGCGAAAGGGCCGGAGCGACATGGAGCACAAAGCCATCCACGACCTGCTGGCCGAGCGGATCGGCGCCGGGGCCATCGCCTTCCACGACGATCCCCTCGAGCCCTGGGCCGAGATCGCCGTGGGCAGCATCGCCGAGGCGTGCCTCTTCCTGCGCGACGATCCGCGGCTGGCCTTCGAGCAGCTGATGTGCCTGACGGGCATCGACTGGGACGGCTACGACGAGAACGGCAAGGGCAAGTCCGTGGCCATCCTCGGCTACGGCGACGACGGCACCCCGGAGACCACCGGCCGCGTGGCCGAGGGCGACCTGGGCGTGGCCTACCACCTGTTCAGCCACTCCCAGCGCCACAAGTTCACCCTGCGCGTGCGCATGCCGCGCGCCGCGAACACGGTGCCCACGATCGCGCACGTCTGGCCCACGGCCAACTGGCACGAGCGCGAGGCCTGGGACCTGATGGGCATCCACTTCGCCGGCCACCCGGACCTGCGGCGCATGCTGCTGGAGGAGGACTGGGTGGGCCACCCGCTGCGCAAGGACTACGTGATGCCGGACATGTGGTCGGGCGTGCCCCTGAACGGCCAGCCCTACAGCGACAACCCCTTTGCCCCGGCGGCGGACGTCCCCGCGGGCGGCGACACCCCGGCGGAGGGCTGAGCATGGCGATCGAAGCGACCAACGGGAAGAAGGGCTGGGGCGACCAGGACCAGGTGCCGGGCATCAAGAGCGAGCTGCTCGAGCTGAACATGGGCCCGCAGCACCCGGCCACCCACGGCGTGCTGCGCCTGCTGCTGCACACCGACGGCGAGATCGTCTACAAGGTGACGCCCGTCATCGGCTACCTGCACCGCTGCGCCGAGAAGATCGCCGAGGGCGTCGACTACAAGCAGTGGGTGGTCTACACCGACCGCTTCGACTACCTGGCGCCCATGACCTGCAACCACACCTACGTGACCGCGGTCGAGAAGCTGGGCGCCATCGAGGTGCCGGCGCGCGCCGAGCACCTGCGCATCGCCACGGCCGAGCTGTCGCGCATCGCCAGCCACCTGATCGCCCTGGCCACCTTCGGCCTGGACATGGGGGCCTGGACGCCGCTGCTGTACTGCTTCCGCGAGCGCGAGGAGATCCTCAACCTGCTCGAGCGCATCGCCGGCGGGCGGATGCTCTACAACTACATGGTGCCCGGCGGCGTGCGCTACGACCTGCCCCGCGACAACTGGGTGGCGGACGTCCTCGAGTTCGTGACGATGATGGAAAAGAAGAAGCTGCCCGACTACAACACCCTGCTCACCTACAACAAGATCTTCATCGAGCGCACCGCCGACGTCGGGATCATCACGAAGGAGGACGCCTTCGCCTACGGCTGCACAGGGCCGGTGCTGCGGGGCTCGGGCGTCAAGTGGGACTGCCGCCGGGACGACCCGTACTCGCTCTACCCGCAGTTCGACTTCGAGATCCCCGTGGGCATGGGCGAGATGGGCACCGTCGGCGACTGCTGGGACCGCTACATCGTGCGCGTGCGCGAGATCGAGCAGAGCTGCCGCCTGATCCGCCAGGTCCTCGAGCAGCTGCCCGAGGGCCCGTACCAGAGCATCGAGCTGAAGAAGCCGGTGCGCGTGCCCGCGGGCGCGGCCTTCACCCGCACCGAGACCGCCAAGGGCGAGCTGGGCCACTACATCATCGCGGACGGCGGCCAGAAGCCGTTCCGCAACAAGGTGCGGTCCTGCTCCATGTGCAACCTGCAGGTGGTCGAGAAGATCGGCGTGGGCCTGATGGTGTCCGACCTGGTCGCCACCGTCGGTTCGCTGGACATCGTACTCGGGGAGATCGATCGCTGATGGAAGCCATGTACGCCTTTTTCATGGACAAGGTCGGCATGGGCCAGGGGGGCGCGCACGCCACCGTCGCCGTGATCATGGCGACCCTGATGTTCATCGTCATGGCCCTCTGCGCCCTCGTCTTCACCTGGATGGAGCGCAAGGTCGCGGCCTTCCTGCAGAGCCGCTGGGGGCCCATGCGCACCGGCCGCTGGCAGGGCTGGGCGCAGGCCGTCGCCGACATGCTGAAGATCCTCGGCAAGGAGGACATCATCCCCGCCGAGGCGGACAAGAGCCTGTTCATGTTCGCGCCGATCCTGGTCCTGCTGGGGTCGCTGCTGGCCTGGGCGGCCATCCCCTGGGCGCCGGGCTTCGTCGCCGCGGACCTGGATCTGGGCCTGTTCTACATCTTCGCCGTCAGCAGCATGGTCATCATCGGCATCCTGATGGCGGGCTGGGCCAGCAACAACAAGTGGGCCCTGTACGGCGCCGCCCGCGGCGCGGCCCAGATGGTCAGCTACGAGATCCCGCTGGCGCTGGCGGCGATCCCGGTGGTCATGTACACGGGCTCGCTGAACACGCAGGACATCGTGATCGCCCAGCAGGGCGGCATCTGGAACTGGTTCGTGTTCCGCAACCCGTTCCTGTTCGTGTCCTTCTTCCTGTACTTCATCGCGGCGATCGCCGAGACCAACCGCGGCCCCTTCGACATGCCGGAGACGGAGTCGGAGCTGGTCGCCGGCTACCACACCGAGTACACGGGCATGCGCTTCGCGTTCTTCTTCCTTTCGGAGTACGCCAACCTGTTCCTGGTCTCGATGATCGCCGTAATGCTGTTCCTGGGCGGCTGGTGGGCGCCGATCCCGGGACTCGATTTCCTGCCGGCCGCCATGACCTTCGTGATCAAGGGCGTGCTGATGGTCTTCCTGAACATGTGGGTGCGCTGGACCCTGCCGCGCGTGCGCGTCGACCAGCTCATGCACCTGTGCTGGAAGGTGATGATCCCCGCCGCGCTGGTCTGCACGGTGGGGGCGGGCCTGTGGATGATGGCGAGCGGCGCGGCCGGCTAGGGCGCGGCGCCGGGACATAAAGAGAGGCGACGATGGTCCAGTACTTCGCGGACATGGTGCAGGCGGTGGGCTCGGCCCTGCAGGGCATGGGCATCACCATCAAGCACATCTGGACGCGGCCGGTCACGCTCCAGTTCCCGGATGAGCGCCAGGTCATGCCGGAGCGCTTCCGCGGCTTCGTCCACAACGACATGGCGAAGTGCGACGCGTGCAACATCTGCGCGAAGCTCTGCCCGGTGGACTGCATCTACATCGTGACCGAGGGCAAGGGCAAGGACCGCCTGATGACGCGGTACGCCATCGACTACAACAAGTGCATCTGGTGCTCGCTGTGCACCGAGAACTGCCACACCGGGTCCATCACCATGAGCCACGACTACGACCATTCGGTCTACGACCGGCGCTCGCTGGTCTACGAGTTCATGGACCCGAACGTGGTGAAGATCCCCTGCCACCGTCAGACCCGCATCGAGCAGGACTGGTGGGTGGAGCCCAAGGACGACAAGGACGAGGGAAAGGGAGACGACGCGTGATATCCGACCTGATCTTCGTCGCGCTGGCCCTGCTGACCGTCGTGCCGGCGGTGTGGGTCGTGTTCAGCCCCAACATCGTGCACGCGGGCTTCGCCCTGCTGTTCACGCTGCTGGGCGCTGCCGGCCTCTACGCCTACCTGGGCGCGGACTTCCTCGCCGTCACCCAGGTCATGGTCTACGTGGGCGGCGTCCTGGTGCTGGTGCTGTTCACGGTGATGATGACCCGCGTGCCCCAGCACGGCCGCCGGCGCCACGGGCTGGACCACTACGTGCCGGCCGCGATCTTCTCGCTCGCGGTCTTCGGGCTGCTCTACAAGGCCATCACCTCGGTGCCGTGGCAGGCGCGGCCGTTCACGGCCCAGCCGACGACGACCGAGATCGGCGTCAACTTCATGTCCGACTACATCTTCCCGTTCGAGTACGTCTCGCTGGTGCTGCTGGCGGCGATGATCGGCGCGGCCATCCTGATCCGCGAGCACCGCAACGGGAACGGCGGCGACGAGGCCGGCCGGGACGAGGAGGTGTCGCCGTGAACGTCGGACTGCCCCATTTCCTGACCGTGAGCGCCGCGCTGTTCGCGCTGGGCCTGTTCGCGGTGATGTCGCGGCGCAACGCCGTCGGCATCCTGATGGGCGTCGAGCTGATGCTCAACGCCGCCAACATCAACTTCGTGGCCTTCTCGCGCTACGTGGAGCACGGCATCGACGGCCAGATGATGGGCGCCTTCGTGATCGTGCTCGCGGCCGCCGAAGCCGCCGTGGCGCTGGCCATCGTGCTGGCGATGTTCCGCAACTTCGGGACCGTCCACGCGGACGCCGTCCAGAGCCTGAAGCGATAAGGGAGACGTGCCGGTGATGAGCGACAACGCCATCCTGTATTCCGCGCTGGCCATCCTGGGTCTGCCCCTGCTGAGCTACGTGCTGACCTTCTTCTTCGGGAAGAGGCTGCCGCGCAAGGGCGACTGGATCGGCGTCACGCTGATGGGCGTGGCCGAGCTGCTGGCCATCCGCATCTTCCTGGCCTTCTGGCGCATCGGGGACCCGTCGTACCGGGTGGAGGGCGCCTTCACCTGGATCGACCTGGGCGGCTTCCGGGTCGACGCGGGGGTGCTGGTCGACGGCATGACCGCGGTGATGCTGATGGTGGTCTGCACCGTCAGCTTCCTGGTGCACGTCTACTCCATGGGCTACATGCACGGCGACCGCCGCTACGAGCGGTTCTTCGCTTTCCTCGGCTTCTTCTCCTTCTCGATGCTGGGGATCGTGCTGGCGAACAACCTGTTCTTCCTCTACGTGTTCTGGGAGCTGGTGGGCCTGTCCAGCTACCTGCTGATCGGCTTCTTCTTCCACAAGCACTCGGCCGCCAACGCCAACAAGAAGGCGTTCCTGACCAACCGCGTGGGCGACTTCGGCTTCTGGCTGGGCATCCTGGTCTTCTTCACCGCCACCGGCACGCTGAACTACTTCGAGCTGTTCGCCCACGTGGAGGCGGGCACCGTCAAGGGCACGCTGCTGGCCTGGGCGGGCGTGGGCCTGTTCATGGGCTGCGTGGGCAAATCGGCGCAGATGCCCCTGCACATCTGGCTGCCCGACGCCATGGAGGGCCCGACCCCGGTCTCGGCCCTGATCCACGCCGCGACCATGGTCGCGGCCGGCGTCTACATGGTGGCGCGGCTGACCCCGCTGTTCGCCCCCGGGGCGCTGCTGGTGGTGCTGTACGTGGGCGCGGTGACGGCCTTTTTCGCCGCGACGATCGCCCTGGTCAAGACCGACATCAAGCGGGTCCTGGCCTTCTCGACCCTCAGCCAGCTGGGCTACATGGTGATGTCCCTGGGCGCGGGCGATCCGACCAACGGCATGTTCCACCTGACGACCCACGCCATGTTCAAGGCCCTGCTCTTCCTGGCGGCCGGCTCGGTGATCCACGCCGTGCACAGCCAGGAGATGCCCGACATGGGCGGGCTGCGCCGCAAGACGCCCATCACCTTCGTGACCTTCCTGATCGCCACCCTGGCGATCAGCGGCGTGCCCGGCTTCGCGGGCTTCTATTCCAAGGACGGCATCCTGGGCTCGACCCTGGCCTTCGGCATGACCGACGGCCACTACCTGCCGTTCATCCTGGGCATCACGGCGGCCCTGCTGACGCCGTTCTACATGTTCCGCATCGTGTTTTTGACCTTCTTCGGCAAGCCCCGGGACCAGCACCGCTACGACCACGCCCACGAGTCGGGCCCGAGCATGACCATCCCGCTGATGGTCCTGGCCGTGCTCTCGATCATCGCCGCCGGCTGGCAGACCGCGAGCGAGGGCTGGTTCTCCAGGTTCGTGGCGCCCTACGACCTGGCGGCGATCAGCGCGGAGTTCAACCTCGAGGACGCGCCGGCCGGTGCCGCCGGCCTGGTGGAGCACGGCGAGGCGGTCCACGACGAGGTCGCCGCGGCGGAGCCGGCCCACGGCATGGCGGACACCCACGCGGCGGACACCCATGCTGCGGACCCCCACGCGGCGGACGCCCACGCGGCGGACGCCCACGGCGACGACCACCACGACGTGCACCACACGGCGCACGTGCGGGCCATGATCATGTCCATCATCGCGGCGACCCTGGGCATCCTGGCCAGTTGGCTGGTCTACCACCGCCGCCTGGTCGACACGGCCAAGGTGCAGGCCCGCCTGCACGGCGTCTATACGGTGCTGCAGGGCCAGTACTTCTTCGACGAGTTCTACGCGGCCACCGTCTACCGCTTCACCCTGTGGTGGGCGGCCATGTGCCGCGCCTTCGACACCTACGTCATCGACGGGATCGTCAACGGCACCGGCTACCTGACCCGCGCCATGAGCATGGTGGCGGGCCTGATGGACCGGTTCATCGTCGACGGGGCCGTCAACGGCGTCGCGGCCGTGCTCCAGGGAGCCGGCGAGGGTTTCCGCCGGCTCCAGACGGGCCGGGTGCAGACGTACCTGGTCTACGCCAGCGCCTCGCTGGTCGTGCTGGTCCTGGTCTACCGAGTCCTGTAATGCAGGGATTGTTGCCAACACCCGAGAGGAGCGCCACGCATGGGTGAGCACATTCTAACCTGGATGACCTTCTTCCCGGTCATCGGGGCGGCTGTGATCGCTTTCATCCCTTCGGAGCGGAGGGAGATCATCAAGACGGTGGCCGCCGCCGCCGCCGCCGTGCCGCTGATCCTGGCCGTCCAGCTCTTCATGAACTTCGACCGGGGCTCGTCGGCGTTCCAGTTCGTGGAGCACTACACCTGGATCGAGAGCTTCAACATCGAGTACTTCATGGGCATCGACGGCCTGTCCGTGCCCATGGTGCTGTTGACGGCGCTGCTCTCGTTCCTGTGCATCATCGCCTCGTGGAACATCGAGAAGGCGGTCAAGGGCTACTTCGCCCTGTTCCTGCTGCTCGAGACGGGCATGATGGGCGTGTTCATGGCGCTCGACTTCTTCCTGTTCTACGTGTTCTGGGAAGTGATGCTGCTGCCCATGTACTTCCTGATCGGCATCTGGGGCGGCCCGCGGCGCGAGTACGCCGCCATCAAGTTCTTCCTCTACACGCTGGCCGGCTCGGTGCTGATGCTGCTGGCGATGATCGCCTTCTACCTGAACGTGCAGGACCCGGTCACCGGCGACCACACCTTCAACATGCTGCACATGATGGACCAGGCCAACCACGGCCCGTGGCTGCAGGCGACGAACATCCGCCACCTGCTGTGGATCGGGCTGTTCATCGGCTTCGCCATCAAGGTGCCCATCTTCCCGTTCCACACCTGGTTGCCGGACGCGCACGTGGAGGCGCCGACGGCCGTTTCCGTCATCCTGGCCGGCGTGCTGCTGAAGATGGGGACCTACGGCATCCTGCGCATCAGCTACCCGATCCTGCCGGACGCGGCGCTGTGGTTTGCCTTCCCGCTGGCGATCCTGGGCGCCATCAACATCCTCTACGGCGCCTACTGCGCCATGGCCCAGACCGACATGAAGAAGCTCGTGGCGTACTCGTCGATCAGCCACATGGGCTACGTGCTGCTGGGCATGGCGGCCTTCACCGAGGCCGGCATCAACGGCGCCGTCCTGCAGATGTTCAACCACGGCACGATCACGGCCATGATGTTCCTCTGCGTGGGCGTGATCTATGACCGCGCCCACCACCGCGAGATCAACGGCTTCGGCGGCCTCGGCCTGCAGATGCCCATCTACACCAGCGTCTTCAGCTTCGCCCTGTTCGCCGCCCTGGGCCTGCCCGGCCTCAGCGGCTTCGTGGGCGAGGCCATGATCTTCATGGGCGTCTTCCCGGTGTACCGGACCGTGGCGATCGTCAGCGCCCTGGGCCTGGTCATCGGCGCGGCCTACGTGCTGTGGATGCTGCAGCGGGTGTTCCTGGGCCCGAAGAACGACAAGTACGACAGCCTGCCGGACATCAACGCCCGCGAGCTGTTCACCCTGGTGCCCATCGGCGTGATCGTGCTGCTGCTGGGCGTCTACCCGATGCCGGTGCTGAATCTGATGAAGGTGTCCCTGAACAACCTGATCAAGGTCGTGGCCGGCTAGGCGGCGCAGCGTGGGGAGTCCTCCTCGATGGAACTGTTGAACATCACTATCCCGGACTGGGCGGACCTGGCCTGGTGGCGCCCCGAGGCGATCCTCTGCGGCACCTTCCTGGTCGCCCTGCTGGGCGAGCTGCTCGTGCGCGGGCGTCGCCCCTGGGTGCCGTTCGCGATCTCGGTGGTCGGCCTGGTCACCGCCGGCGCCTACGCGGTGGCCGCGCTGGACCCGGGCACCCGCACCATCCTGGGCGACCTCGTGGTCGTCGACGGCCTGGCGGCCTACTTCCGCCTGCTGTTCATCTTCGTCGGCCTGGTCACCGTGCTCTTCGCCTGGACGGCCGAGGAGATCATGGGCCCGACCCGGGAGAACAAGGGCGAGTTCTTCGCGCTGACGGTGCTGATGACCGCCGGCATGTGCGTGATGGCCGAGGCCCAGAACCTGCTGATGCTGTACCTGTCCATGGAGGCGGTCGGCATCGTCAGCTACGTGATGGCCGGCTACATGCGCACCTGCCTGCGCAGCACCGAGGCCAGCCTGAAGTACGTGATCTTCGGCGCGGTCAGCAGCGCCATCATGCTCTACGGCCTGTCGCTGCTGTACGGCATGACCGGGTCGATGCAGTTCGCGGGCATCCGCGAGGGCCTGATGGACGGCCGGGCGAGCGACTTCGGGCTGCTGGTGGCGGTGATCCTGGTGATGGCCGGGATGAGCTACAAGATCGCCGCGGTGCCCTTCCACTACTGGGCGCCGGACGTGTACGAGGGTGCGCCCACCCCCGTCAGCGCGCTGTTCTCGGTGGGCCCCAAGGCCGCGGGCTTCGCCCTGATGATCCGCTTCTTCTACACCACCCTCGCGGCGGGCCCGGACGCGGCGGCGTCGGCGTCGCTGGTGCAGCAGATCAACTGGCCGCTGCTGCTCGCGGTGATCTCGGCCGTGACCATGACCTACGGCAACCTGGTCGCCCTGCGCCAGTTGAACGTCAAGCGCATGCTCGCCTACTCCAGCATCGCCCACGTGGGCTACCTGCTGATGGGCTTCGTGCTGCTGACGGAGGCCGGCCTGCAGTCGATCCTCTTCTACCTGCTGGTCTACGCACTGATGAACCTGGGCGCCTTCCTCTACGTGGTGGCGATCAACAACCACCTCAAGAGCGAGCACCTGGACGACTACGTGGGCCTGGGCTTCCGCGCGCCCTGGGCCGGGGCGATGATGGTGGTGTTCCTGGCCTCGCTGACGGGCGTGCCGCCGTTCGCCGGCTTCGTCGGCAAGTGGTACCTGTTCATCGCGGTCATGGACAAGCAGTGGTTCTGGCTGGTGATCCTCGCCGCGCTCAACAGCGTGGTCAGCCTCTACTACTACTTCCGCGTGGTGAAGGCGATGTTCCTGACGCGCCCGGCCGAGGGCGCGGACACCTCGCCGCTGAAGCTGCACTGGCTGCAGTACGCGCTGCTGGCGGTGCTGGCGATCCCCACCCTCGCGCTGGGGCTGTTCTTCGGGCAGTTCACCGCGCTGGCGGACCGGGCGATCGTGACCATGACGACCGGCTTCTAGCCGCGCGCCGTTTCCTGTACGCAGCGGGCCGGCCTCCGGGGGGAGGCCGGCCCGCCGCGTTTGGCGAGCGGCGGGGTCAGGACCCGAAGCGGCCCTGCCAGGCCTTGGTGAACATGGCGGGCAGCCGCCAGGCGTCCTCGGTGTGCCATTCGTCCGCGATCAGGTCGACCTCATGGCTGGCGCGGTGCACCTCGCCCAGGGTGGGCGAGTACCAGACGGTGTCGGTCTGGGTGAAGGCGGGCGTGCCCTCGAAGCCGACGCTCAACACCCGCGCCACCCGCCAGGCATCCTTCAGGTAGATGTCCCCGCCGGTCATCGGCACGGGGTAGTCGCCGCGGCCGATGACCCGGCCGTCGATGGTCGCGGTGTAGTCGCCCTCGCCGGGCACCGTCACCGTCGTGCTGGACGTCCACGTGCCGACGGCGATGGGCAGCGGCAGCAGCGTCAGGGGCTGGTCGAACATGATCGCCTTGTCCGGCGACACCGGCAGGCGGCGGCGGACCTTGGTCGAGTCGTCCTCGAACCCGATCCACAGCATGGCGCTGCCCGTCTTGCGGAACTGGTCCGAGCGGCCGGTGGGCGTGGTGAACGAGCCGTCGTACTCCGCGAAGCTGTAGTCGGTGGCGGACAGCTTGTCGATCCGCAGGAACTCGGTCCTGTCGTCGGTGCCGTCCGGGACCGTGTTGCCGACCACGCCCCAGGCGGTGGCCAACTCCTCGAAGTAGCGGGCACCGTCCACCCAGGGCAGGTAGTCGGCGCTGCCCTGGACCTTAACCGACCAGGTGGTGGGTGTGGTCTGCTCGTTGCCCGCCAGGTCGCGCAGGCCGACGAAGGTGATTTCCATGGGCAGGCCGGCCGGCAGATCCGCGGGCAGGGGCACCGTGATCTCCGTGTTGTCCCCGTTCCAGAGCGGCTCGGCGGGCGAGGACTCGACGACCAGGGCGAACTCGAGGTTCCAGGATTCGGGCCGCACCGAGTCAGTGTCCACCGGCTCGCTGAAGGTGATGCGCAGGAAGCCCTGGTCGGGCGGGACGGTGGTCGTGCCGTCGGCCGGTTCGAAGGCGACGATCTCGGGCGGCGTGGTGTCGACCTCGAAGCCGGTGGTGAACTGCACCGTCCGCGCCGCCGCCAGGGTGGCGCCCCCGTAGGCCTGCAGCCCGGCCGCGACGGTGACGAAGAGGGTCGTGTCGGCGGGCAGCGTGTCGTCGGGGTCGAGCAGGAAGCGGCCGTCGTCGAGGCGGCTGACCGCGAAGGGGTACACGGCCTTGGTCAAGATGTTGCTGATGGTGACGTTGGCCGCGAGTTGCGTCGTCGAGAGATCCTGGGAGAACACCAACTCGATGCCGGTGTCGCGGTTGACGCCCGTGGCGCCGTCGGCGGGCGTGGTCGACAGCAGCA
>JBHEPC010000171.1:0-11302 GCA_046260475.1 Candidatus Krumholzibacteriia bacterium
ACGAGCCTGGTGTTCGCCAACACCACCGGCGGCCAGGGGGACACGGCGGTGCCGGTCAGCCTGGAGACCCTCGACACGAGGCCGCGGCTGGTGAGCGTCGGTCCCAATCCCTTCCGCAGCTACACCACCGTGACCTACAGCGTGGAGGTGCCGGCGACGGTGCACGCCCGCGTGTACGATCTGCGCGGCCGGCTGGCGGCGGACCTGGGCAAGCGCAGCGCCGCGGTGGGGTGGAACGAGTGGAACTGGGACGGCCGCGACGGCGAGGGGCGGCGCCAGCCGGGCGGGCGCTACGTGCTGGAGCTCCAGGCGGCGGGGCACCGCCTGCGGGTGCCCCTGACGGTGGCGCATTGAGGGTTACGCGCTGACGCGGATCATTTCAACAGCAGCATGCGCCCGTGGCCTGCGCCTCCCGGCACGACCACCGTGTACAGATAGACGCCCGCCGGCCGGGTGCGCCCGGCCAAGTCGGTCCCGTCCCAGCGCGTCGCGTTCGCGCCCACCTGCACCGCCAGCGGCCGCGCCAACACCAGGCGGCCTGCCACGTCGTGGATGCGCAGCTCGCCCGCGCCCGCCCGCAGGGCCTCGAAGCGGATCTCCGTCGCCGGGTTGAACGGGTTGGGCGCGTTGCCCCGCAGCACGAGCGGCGGCAGCGGGACGGCCGGCGCCTCGCTCTGGCCGCTCTCGTCGGTCTGCCATGGGTCGCCCGCCACGGTGTAGGCGGCGCCGCCGTCGGTGGCGATGACCACGTGGCCACCCACGACCCGCAGGTCCTGGGCCGGCAGGGTGCCGCCGGAGCCGGTCTCGGTCTGGTAGACGAAGGATCCGTAGAGGACCAGCCGGTCCAGGACGACCTGGTGGGGGTGGCCGTAGGAGTTGTTGCCCACCGAGACCACCGCGACCTCGGCCTGCAGGGCCGCCAGGAAGGCGGCGACGCTGCTGGTGTAGCTGCCGTGGTGGTTCACCTGGTAGACGTCCACGTCGCCCACCAGCGCGCCGACGCCGGTCTCGATGTCCCGCGACCCGCTGTCGGGATTGCCGGGCAGGTCGCCGGCCTGGAAGAAGTCGAAGCCGCCGTACTCCACCTTCAGGCAGACGCCGTATTCGTTCTCGTAGCTGCTGCTGGAGTAGGGCGCGGACAGCTGGCCGTTGCCGTTGAGCGCCACGCAGGTGACGGTCACGCCCTCGCCCAGGTCGATGATCTGGCCCGGCGCGAGGGTCGTGCGTTTGGCCCCCGCCGCGGCGGCGTAGCTGCTGTAGGTGGCGGTGGTGTAGGACCAGCCGCGGTCCAGCACGGCCTCGCGCACGGGGATCTGGGCCAAAACCTCGTCCAGCCCGCCGATGTGGTCGGCGTGGTAGTGGCTGGCCACGATCCAGTCCAGGGTGTCGATGCCGGCCGCCTGCAGGAAGGGCACGACCACGCTGTTGCCCTTGCCGTTGTCGCCTCCGTCGAACAGCAGGGTGCGCCCCGAGGGGGACTGCACCAGGGTGGCGTCCCCCTGGCCCACGTCCAGGCAGGTGATGGTCAGGGTGCCGGCGGCCAGGGCGGAGGACGCCGCCAGGACCGCCAGGAGCAGGGTTGCGGTGCGGAGGGCCGGGATCCGGCCACGGTTGTCGTTCGGCATATGGGGGACCGCCTGGGCATGGGTTCGGTGTCGACCTTCGATTATAACAAATAATCGGCTCCGGCGACAGCCCGCCAGGAGACAGGCGTGCCGTTGACGCCCGCGCCGCGGGGACCGACAATAGCGCCGGCACCCTGCAGAAGGAGACCGTGTTGCACGTCGGATTCGACCACAATCCCGCCCTGGTGGTGGCCATCGCCCTGGCGGCCGGGGTGATGGCCCAGCTGGTGGCCCGCCACCTGCGCATCCCCGGCATCGTCGTGCTGCTGGCCGTGGGGGTCGTTCTGGGCCCGGACGTCGCGGGCCTGGTCGAGCCGGGGATCCTGGGCCTGGCCCTGGAGGCCCTGACCGGCTTCGCGGTGGCGGTGATCCTCTTCGACGGCGGCCTGAACCTGAACTTCCGGCGCATGCGCGGGCAGGCGCCGGTGATCCAGCGGCTGCTGACCGTCGGCGTGGTGGTCACCACCGTGGGCGCCGCCCTGGCGGCTCACTTGCTGCTGGGCTGGGACTGGACCCCGGCCCTGCTCTTCGGCACCCTGGTGATCGTCACCGGCCCGACGGTGGTCACCCCGCTGCTGCGGCGGATCCGCGTGCGCCGCAACGTCGAGACCATCCTCGAGACCGAGGGCGTGCTGATCGACGCCGTGGGCGCGGTGGTCGCGGTGGTCGCCCTGGAGATCGCCCTGGGCGACACCCTGGCCGCAGGGGCCATCAGCGCACCCACCCGCCTGGCGGTCGGCCTGCTCGTGGGCGCGGTCGGCGGGGCCGTGGTGGCGGTGCTGCTGCGCTGGCCCCGGGCGGTGCCCGAGGGCCACGTGAACATCTTCACCCTGGCCATGGCCCTGGCCATCTACCAGGTCAGCAACGCCGTGGCCCCCGAGTCGGGCATCATGGCCGCCATCACCGCCGGCGCGGTCGTGGGCAACTTCGGCAGCCCGGGCCAGCGCGAACTGCGCGAGTTCAAGGAGCAGCTGACGACCCTGCTGATCGGCATGCTCTTCGTGCTGCTGGCGGCGGACGTGCGCGTGGCCGACGTGGTGGCGCTGGGCCGCCCGGGCGTGCTGACGGTGCTGGCACTGATGCTCGTGGTGCGCCCCTTGAACATCCTGCTGTGCACCGCGGGCGCGGACCTCGGCTGGCGCGAGAAGGTCTTCCTGTCCTGGGTGGCGCCCCGGGGCATCGTCGCCGCGGCGGTGGCCTCCCTCTTCGCCGAGCGGCTGTCCGCCGACGGCAGCGGCCTGGGGACCCAGCTGCGGGCCCTGGTCTTCCTGGTGATCACCGCGACGGTGGTGGCGCAGGGGGCGACCGCGGGCCCGCTGGCGCGGCTCCTGGGGGTGCGGCGTCCCGGCGGCCGGGGCTATGCCATCTTCGGGGCCCAGCCCCTGGGGCGGCTGCTGGCCCGCCTGCTGAGGGAGAACGGCCAGGAGGCCGTCCTCATCGACGCCAACGCCAGCCTCTGCCGCGAGGCGGAGGCCGAGGGGCTGAAGGTTGTCTACGGCAACGCCCTGGACGAGCGGGTGATGATGCGCTCCCAGCTCGACACCCGCAAGGGAGCCCTGGGCGCCACCGCCAACGAGGCGGTGAACCTGCTGTTCGCCCGCGCCGCCCGCGCCGAGGCCAAGGTGCCGCGGGTCTTCGCCGTGGCGGTGCGCGGCGGCTCGGAGGTGACCCCCGGCCATTTCAGCGACTCCCTGGCCCACCTGCTGTTCGGCAGCGAGATCGACCCCGAGCTGTGGTCCGTGCGCATCCGCCGCGGCCTGACCTCGGTGGCGGCCTGGCAGCGCGAAGACGATTCGGCCGGCACCGCCCCGGCCCCGCCCAACGAGCAGCTCTCGCTGCTGCTGCCGCTGTTCCTGGTGGGCCGCGACGGCAAGCTCGAGCCCGTGGACGAGACCCGCCGCTTCGAGCGCGGCCGGCAGGTGCTGTGGCTGATGCTGGACGAACGGGGCGACCAGGCGCGGGCCTGGCTGGCGGAGCAGGGTTGGGTGCCCGCGGCCACGGCACCGGAACCGGAGCCGGAACCGCAGCAGGAGCAGGAGCCGACGGCCTGAACCCGCGGCGCCGCGTGCGGCCTAGACCGCGACCGCGGCGATCTGCGCCAGTTCGTCCGCCGACAGCTCTGCGCCCATGGCGTCCAGGTCCTGGCCCATGTGCCCGGGGTCGGTCGTCCCGGTCAGGGCGGTCATGCCCGTCTGCACCGCGAAGCGCAGCACCACCTGGGCCGCGGTCAGGCCCAGCCGCTGGCCGGCCGCCGCCACCTGCGGCGAGGCCAGCGCCTGCGGGTTGGCCGTCAGCAGCGAGAAACCCTGGTAGACGATGCCGTGCCGGCGGCAGAACGCGCGCACGTCGCGGTCCCAGCCCTGCGCGGCGTAGCAGCGGTTCTGCACGATCGCCGGCGCGATCTCCGCCCGCTCGCATAGCAGCGCCAGCTGCCCGAGCGTCACGTTGCTGACGCCGATCAGGCGGGCGGTGCCCGCGCGGTGGGCCTCCTCGATGGCCGCCCAGACCGACAGGTCGTAGGCCTCCAGGCCGAAACGGGCCGAGGGGCCGTGCAGCAGGTAGGCGTCCAGGACGTCGGTGCCCAGGTGCTCCAGGGACGAGGCCAGGGAGGCGGCCACCTGCGCGGCGGGTTCCGCCGCCGGGTCGTAGGGGATGCGGTGGTCCTGCCCCCCGGGGGACGTGAACTTGGTCTGCAGGAAGAGCTGGTCCCTGCCCAGGCCCGCGGCCGCCAGCTGCCGCAGGGCCGCGCCCACCCCGGGCTCGTCGTAGTGGCGGGGCTGGTTGGCGGTGTCGATGCCGCGGAAGCCGGCGCGCACGGCCTGGACGGTCAAGGCGGTGGTGGCGTCCCGCTTCCAGGCGGTGCCGTAGACCAGGTCGGGCACGAGGGTTGCGCCGGCTTGGGTCATCGTTCCTCCTGTTGGGCGCGGATCCGCCGGGTCCGCCGGATCCGCGGATCCGCCCGGATCGGCGGCGGCAGCGGCGGCGTGCCCACACGGTAGGCGCGGCGGCCGGAGCCGGCCACCGTTTCCCGGACTGGCATCCCCGGGCGAAATGTGTATTTTGGCCGTCGTGCCCAGGGGACGATTCCGGCGTGACGCGGCCCCCGGGGTCCGCTAGACTGCGCCGGTTGCCTCCTGTGGGCCGGTCGGGCGCCGCCCACGGGCGGCAGCGTCGCGCATCCGGATGGGGAGGTCGATCATGCTGCCTGGGGCACCTTGGAACGTCGCCAAGAGCATCCAGCTCTACGGTTTCGACTACTGGGGCGCCGGGTACTTCGGCGTCAACGACCAGGGCAACGCGATCATCCGCCCCGACGGCCCGGGCGGGCCGGAGCTCGACCTGCACGAACTGGTGGACCAGGCGCGGCAGCGGGACATCCGCCTGCCCATCCTCTTCCGTTTCAACGGCATCCTGCGGCACCGGCTGCACACCCTGCACGGGGCTTTCGGCGCGGCCATGGCCGAGTACGACTACCAGGGCAGCTACCGCCCCGTCTACCCCATCAAGGTCAACCAGCAGCGGCACGTGGTGTCCGAGCTGATCCGCGCCGGCCGCGACCTGCACCTGGGCCTGGAGGTGGGCAGCAAACCGGAGCTGGTGGCGGCGCTGGCCCTGCACGAGAACCCCGACGCCCTGCTGATCTGCAACGGCTACAAGGACCGCCAGTACCTGGAACTGGCGATGATGGCCCAGCGCGTGGGGCGCGAGGTCATCGTGGTGATCGAGAAGCCGTCGGAGATCGACCTGCTGCTGAAGATCAGCCGGGAGCAGGACATCGAGCCCTGCATCGGCTTCCGCCTGCGCCTGGCCGGCCGCGGCGCCGGGCGCTGGGAGCGCTCGGGCGGCGAGCGCGCCAAGTTCGGCCTGAACGTGGCCGAGATTGCCACGGCCCTCAAGCTGCTCAAGGAGCACGGCAAGCAGGACTGGGTGCGGCTGGTGCACTTCCACAACGGCAGCCAGCTGACCAACATCTCGTCCCTGAAGCAGGCGGTGCGCGAGGCCGCGCAGATGTACGTGCAGGTCTCCCGCTACAGCCCGCGCCTGAAGTACTTCGACGTGGGCGGCGGCCTGGCCGTGGACTACGACGGCTCCAAGACGGCCTTCGAGTCGTCCATGAACTACACGGTCGAGGAGTACGCCCGCGACGTGGTGTGGATCCTCAAGGAGGCCTGCGACAACGCGGAGGTCGCGCACCCCACGGTGGTCACCGAATGCGGCCGCGCCATGGTGGCCTACGCCTCGGTGCTGGTGGCCGAGGTCCTGGGCCTGGCCAACACGTTCACCACCGCCGTCGAAGCCCAGGCCGTACCGCTGCAGACCGAGGAGACCACGGTCCTGAACATGGCCCAACTCCTGCAGGACCTGACCCCCAAGAACTGCCAGGAAGCCCTGCACGACGCGGTCGAGCTGCGCCAGACCATGCTCTCGCAGTTCAGCCTGGGCCTGATGTCCATCGAGGACCGCGCCCTGGGCGACCAGTGCTACTGGGCCCTGCTCAACGCCATCAACACGGCCACGAAGGAGCTGCACTACGTGCCCGAGGACCTGCGGCGCCTGCCGGCCCTGCTGACGGACACCTACTTCTGCAACCTGTCGATCTTCCAGTCGATGCCCGACAGCTGGGCCATCGACCAGATCTTTCCCATCACGCCCATCACGCGGCTGAACGAGGAACCGAAGCGGCGGGTCGTGCTGGCGGACATCACCTGCGACAGCGACGGCAAGGTCGAGCGGTTCGCGGACCTGCGCGACATCAAGCACTACCTGCCGGCCCACGACCTGAAGGAAGGTGAGCGCTACTGCTTCGGCGTCTTCCTGGTGGGCGCCTACCAGGAGATCCTGGGCGACATGCACAACCTCTTCGGCGACACCAACGCGGTGCACGTGGACGTCAAGCCGGACGGCCGCGTGGCCTTCACCAACGTCGTGAGCGGCGACACCGTGGGCGACGTCCTGCGCTACGTGGCTTTCGAGCGGTCCGACCTGGTGGAGCGCTGGCGCCACGCCCTGGAGGCGGCGGTCACCGAAGGGCGCCTGACGGCCCGTGAGTCGGCGGTGCTGCAGCGGAAGTACGACGAGGTATTCGGGGATTACACCTACCTGCGGTGACGCGCCCGGCGCGCCACGGCCTGGAGACACGATGGATCGAACGGCTTCCCTGGTGATTCTCAAGAGCGAGTTCGCGACCCTCGAGCACGCCGACTTCTGCGGCGTGCCCGGCTACCTGGTGCTGCGGGTCCGGACCGGCGCCGAGTCCTTCGGCGACCTCTCCACGCCCAAGGCCCAGCGCCTGGGCGGGCTGCTGGCCTCGGCGGCCGCCGCCATCGAGACCACCCTGAAGGCGGAGCGCGTCTACTGCCTGTCGTTCTGCGAGCAGGACCGCGGCCTGCACTTCCACCTCTTCCCCCGCACCGCCGCCCTGCTGGCCGCCTACCACGAGGCCACCGGCACGGCGGACCAGCCCGTGGACGGGCCGGCGGTGTTCGCCTGGGCCCGCGGCGCCTACCCGGCGGGCGCGGCGCTGCCGGCGGGATGGCCCAAGGTGGCCGACGTCTGCGAGGCCCTGCGTGAGATGCTCGACCCGGCATAGGGGGGCGGCGCGTGCGGGCGGGCCGGTCCCGCCTCAGCCCTCCTTCAGCGCCTCCACCAGCTCCATCATCGCCTTCTTGCCGTCGCCGAACATCATCAGGCAGTTGTCGGCGGCGAACAGCGGGTTGGGAATCCCCGCGAAGCCCGGGCTGAGGGAGCGCTTGACCACCACCACGGTGCGGGCCTTGTCCACGTCGATGATGGGCATGCCGGCGATGGGGCTCTTGGGGTCGGTGCGGGCGACCGGGTTGACCACGTCGTTGGCGCCGATCACCAGGCACACGTCCACCTGCTCGATCTCCTGGTTGATCTCGTCCATCTCCTTGAGCTGCTCGTAGGGCACGTCCGCCTCGGCCAGCAGCACATTCATGTGCCCGGGCATACGGCCGGCCACGGGATGGATGCCGTACTCCACCGTGATCCCCCGCTGCTCCAGCAGGGTCGCCAGGTTCTTGACCACGTGCTGGGCCTGGGCCACGGCCAGGCCGTAGCCGGGCACGATCAGCACCCGCCGCGCCGTGTCGAACAGCATGGCCACCTCGGCGGGGGAGGGGGCCTTGACCCGGCCGCCGTAGACGTCGTCGGCGCTGGGGCCGTCGGCGCCGGGGCCCAGGCTGCCGAACAGCACGTGGGCCAGGGAGCGGTTCATGGCCTTGCACATGATGCGGGTCAGGATGATGCCCGAGGCGCCCACCAGCGAGCCGGCGATGATCAGCACGTTGTTCAGCAGCACGAAGCCGGTGGCCGCGGCCGCCAGGCCCGAGTACGAGTTCAGCAGCGAGATCACCACGGGCATGTCCGCGCCGCCGATGGGGATGGTCAGCGTCACGCCCAGCACCGCGGCGATGGCCACGATGATCCAGTAGACCTCGGTGGCCGCGGGGTCGACGGTCAGCCAGCCCACGCAGGCCAGGGCCGCCAGGCCCAGCAGCGCGTTGAAGGCCTTCATGCCCGGGAAGCCCAGCTGGCGGCCGGGCAGGATCTCGGCCAGCTTGCCGAAGGCGATCAGCGAGCCCGTGAAGGTCACGGCGCCGATCAGCCCGGACAGCCCGGCCGAGACCGTGGTCTGGGCGTCGGGGTCGGCCGCCACCAGGAACGCCGCGCCCGCGACCAGCACCGAGGCGCCGCCGCCGAAGCCGTTGAACAGCGCCACCATCTCGGGCATCTGGGTCATCTGCACCCGCACGGCGGCGATGCCGCCGATCAGGCCGCCCACGACGGCGCCCAGCAGGATCCACTGGTAGCCCAGCCCCTCCGCCAGCAGCGTCACCACCACCGCCAGCAGCATGCCCAGGGCACTCTGCAGGTTGCCGCGTACGGCCGTGCGCGGGTGGGTCAGGCCCTTCAGGCCCGTGATGAACAGGATCGCGGCGACCACGTAGGCCAGGTTCACCCAGCCGTCGGGAACCAGGTAGTGCTGCTGCACGTCGCTCACCTCTTCCCTTTGAACATGCCGAGCATGCGGTGGGTGACCAGGTAGCCGCCGACGACGTTGACCATGGCGAAGGCCACCGCCGCCGTGCCCAGGATCGTGGCCAGCTGCGGGTTGTCGGTCCGGCTGGAGACCACCGCGCCGATCAGCGTGATGCCGCTGATGGCGTTCGAACCCGACATCAGCGGGGTGTGCAGCGTCGGCGGCACCTTGGTGATGATCTCGAAACCGATGAACACGGCGAGCACGAAGACGGTCACGGCCGCGACGAAGGCATCCATGTCACTCTCCTTCCGGGGCGGGGGCGCCGAGGCCCAGCAGTTCACGCAGGCGCGGGTGGACCACGTCGCCGTCCCGGCACAGCAGGGTGCCGGCGGTGATCTCGTCCTGCAGGTCGTAGGCGATCGTCCCGTCCTTCACCAGGTGGCGCAGGAAGGTCTCGACGTTCTTGGCGAACATCTGGCTGGCGTGATAGGGCTTGCGGGACACGAGGTCGGTCGGGCCGAGGATGGTCACGCCGTGGGCCGTCACGACCTCGTCCGCACGGGTCAGCTCGCAGTTGCCGCCGCGCTCGGCGGCCAGGTCGACGATCACCGACCCGGGCGCCATGGCCGCGACCATGGCCTCGGTCACCAGCACCGGCGCCTTGCGGCCGGGGATGGCCGCGGTGGTGATCACCACGTCGTTGCGGGCCACGACCGCCTGCATCTGCTCCTGCTGGCGGCGGATGAACTCGTCGCTCTGCGCCTTGGCGTAGCCGCCCTTGTCCTCGGCGTCGGCCGTCGGCAGGTCGAACTCCACGAACCGGGCGCCGACCGAGACCACCTGGTCCTTCACCGCCGGCCGCACGTCGTAGGCCTCGACCACCGCGCCCAGGCGCTTGGCCGTGGCGATGGCCTGCAGCCCCGCCACGCCCACGCCGACGACGAAGGCCTTCGCCGGAGCCAGGGTGCCCGCCGCGGTCATCATCATGGGAAAGAGCCTGGGTAGGCTGGCCGCCGCCTCGAGCACCGCCTGATAGCCGGCGACGGTGGCCATGGACGAGAGCACGTCCATGCTCTGGGCGCGGGTGATGCGCGGCATCAGCTCCAGGGAGAAGGCCGCCAGCCCGGCCTCGGCCATGGACCGGGTGCCCTCCGGGTTGCCCAGCGGATCCTGCATGGCGATCACCGCCTGGCCCCGGCGGCACTCGCCCAGGAGCGCGGCCCCGGCCGCCGCGCCCGGCCCGGTGATCATCAGCAGGACGTCGGCGCGGGCCAGGACGTCGTCCCTTCCGGCCAGGGCGGCGCCCTGGGCCTCGTACCCGGGATCCGGGTAGCCGGCGGCCGCACCGGCGCCCCGCTCGACCAGCACCTCGAGCCCGGCCTTCGCCAGCGGCGGCACCGACCGGGGCACCAGGGCCACGCGGCGCTCGCCGGGCGCGGTCTCGCGCAACACTCCGACGATCATCGAGGATCTCCTCCCGTTGGGCTCGCGATCACGACGCTCCGCATGATAAGGGAGATCACCGGGAATGTCATCGCCACGGCGGCGATCGGGGCTGGACGCCGGGCGCGCGATCCGCGACCATCGTCGATGGTGGGGCGCGCGTCCCGGCGGAAGCCGGCCGTCCGTGTGCCCGCGGCTGGGGCACGACAGCGTGAGGTCCGCTCATGGTGCGCATCCGCGCCGCCCGTTCCGTCATCGCCGGCCTCATGGCCGCCGTCCTGGCCGCCGCGCCGCTGCCGGCGGCAGCAGGCAGCAATCCCGTCCGTGCGCACGGGGGCCTGGTCGTGGCCCAGGAGGGGCGGGCCGCTGGCGTCGGCGCGGCCGTGCTGCGCGAGGGGGGCAACGCCGTCGATGCGGCCGTGGCCACGGCCTTCGCCCTGGCGGTCACTCACCCCACCGCCGGCAACCTGGGCGGCGGCGGCTTCCTGGTGTGGCGCGCCGCGGACGGCGCAGCCGCGGCCTACGACTTCCGCGAGACGGCGCCGGCGGCGGCGCAGCCGCGGATGTGGCTGGACGGGCAGGGGCGCTACGACGAGGACCGCCACCACTGGAGCCACGCCGCCGTCGGCGTGCCCGGCACCGTGGCCGGCCTGCACCTGGCCTGGCGCGAGCAGGGTCGCCTGCCCTGGGCGCGGCTGCTGGCGCCGGCGATCGCCCTGGCGGGCGACGGCTTCCCGGTGGACGAGAACCTCGCGCGCTCCCTGGCCGCCAAGTGGGTGCGCCTGGCGCCGCACCCGGCCTCGCGGGCCCAGTTCGGCCGGGACGGCGCGCCCTTGGCCGCGGGGGACACCCTCAGGCAGCCCGAGCTGGCCCGCACCCTCGCCCGGATCGCCGCGGACGGTCCCGCCGCCTTCTACGCCGGCGAGACCGCTGGGTTGATCGTCGCCGAGATGGCGGCCCACGGCGGCCTGATCACCCGGGCCGACCTGGCCGCCTACCGGGCCGTGCGCCGCGTGCCGGTGCGGGGCCGCTACCGGGGGTACGAGGTAATCGGGATGCCGCCGCCGAGTTCGGGCGGGGTGTCCGTGATCCAGGTCCTGAACATCCTAGAGGGGTACGACTTGGCGGCGTCCGGCCACGGCGCGGCCGCCACCGTGCACCTGCTGGCCGAGGCCCTGCGCCGGGTCTTCGCCGAACGGGCGGTCCTGCTCGGGGATCCGGAGGCCAA
>JBHEPC010000172.1:0-3818 GCA_046260475.1 Candidatus Krumholzibacteriia bacterium
GGGCAGCGGTGGCAGGCATCCCCGCCGCCCGCCGACGTCAGCCCCCACGCCGCCAGCCGGCGGCGGATGTCTGCGGGGGGCTGTCCCGGTCCCATGATCAGGATGTGTGGCACGTCGATCCTTCCCGCGGCTTCGGCCGCCCTCGTGACGGGCCCCAACCGCAAGGGATGTGCCCCGTTGCCAGGCCCCAGGGTGGGCGGGAAGGCTGCGGCAGGATGCCCCGCCGCAGGGTGCGTCAGGAAACGGCTGGGAACGACCCGGTGCCGGCAACGGCGCAGCCGCGGGCGGGAGCGGAGGGTCCGGGCAGGGCGAATCGCAACCGGTCGCGGCTCGATGCGCCGCAAAATTCAGCCGGACGGTCGAGCCGCGCGGGTCGCGTCCGGCCCGGGGCCGGCATCGTCCGGACGGCGGGGACTGTCGAAGCGCCAGGACAGGGTGAACCACCACCGGGCGGGCCGGTGGTCCGCATCCGCCAGCTCGCGGGCCGCCCGCATCCCCAGCGCGCCGGCGGCGGTCCAGGGCAGCCACACCTGGGCGCCCACCTGCAGCGAGCGCCGCGTGTTGCGATCCTCCCAGGCGCCGGTCAGGTGCCAGGACGAACCGCGCCCCCGCAGCAGCGCCAGCTCGGCGCCCGCCTGCCAGCCGTTGGGGAAGGCCGTCTCGTCCAGCCGGTCCCCGCCGGCGTCCACATGCAGCAGGTAGCCCCCGCCCACCCACAGGTGCCACGGACCATCCGGCCGCAGGTCGCGCCGCAGTTGCAGGCGCAGCGGCAGGCTCGTCGACGACCAGGGGTAAAGGGCGTTCTGGCCCGTGGGCAGGCCCAGCGCCAGGCCGTACTGCCAGGCGCCCGACCCGGCCGAGCCCAGCGGGCCGGCCGTGCCCACTTCGATCTGGCCGAAGCCGTCCAGGCGCTCGCTCCCCGGCCAACCCGCCGGCTGGTCGGTGCCGGTGGTGCCGGGCCAACGCGCCGGCACCGCCAGCTGCGCCGTGTCGAAGGACAGGTAGGGCACGCGCAGGAACCAGACGCCGCGGGAGCCGGCCGGCAGCAGGGCGGTCAGCATGACACGGTCGGCCGCCCAGTCGGT
This sequence comes from Candidatus Krumholzibacteriia bacterium, assembly GCA_046260475.1. Classification (GTDB taxonomy): domain Bacteria; phylum Krumholzibacteriota; class Krumholzibacteriia; order LZORAL124-64-63; family LZORAL124-64-63; genus JACZKN01. Next base: position 1,086 of record JBHEPC010000172.1, read on the forward strand.
GCCGCGGTCGGTGAAGCGGTCCACCTGCACGACCAGGGCCAGGCGCGAGGTGGAGTCGGCGGGGCTGGTCCAGGGCAGGGGGTCCAGGTGGGGCAACTGGGCGCGGGCTGCCGGGACGGCGGCCGCCAGGGCGACGGCGCAGGCCGCGGCCACGAGCAGGGCCGCCGGGCGGCCCGGGGTCACTCCGGCGCCTCTTCGATCAGGCGCACCACGCCGGCCGACGCGAAATAGCACTTGATGGCCCGGCGCCCGCCGGGCAGCGCCTCCTTGGCCACGACCACACCGCAATCCTCCCAGGCAAGGTGGTGCACGCACTGCCCCACGGCGTAGCGGCCCGAGGGGCGGTAGGGCACGGCGGTCGAGGAATCCGCGGCCGCCAGCTGCGCGGCGTACTCGGCGATGGGCTCGGCCGGAGCCTCTTTGACGGCCGCTTTGGCGCGGCCGCGGCCGGGGCCCGTGTCCTCGGCATCGTCGTCATCGCCCCCGTCCTCGTCTTCATCCTCGTCGTCGGCGGCGAGGGCGGACGCGCCGCGGCGCGCCGAGCGCAGCACGTCGTCCGTGCTTTCGCCCGCGTCGCGTGCGGCCATCATGTCGGCGGGGCTTTCCCAGGGCAGGTCGGTGGCCTCGGGATCGTCGTCAGAAGTGTCGTCGGGATCGGCTGCTGGACCGGCTTCAGGTACGCCGGCTGCCGCAGCGGCCGGAGCGTCGGCGTCCGCCTCGGCACCGGGCGCCGGGTCGCCGCCACCCAGCTTGGGCAAGAAACCCTGGCAGCGGGGACAGCGAAACCAGATGACGCCGTCGTCCTCGTCACCGTCCCCGGTGGGGACGACCTCCATGTCCAGCCACTGCTTGCAGACGGAACAGAATTGCCTGGCTTTCACGGCGTCTCCGTACCCGGCGGCGCGTCCTGCGCGGTCAGGGCACGATCCGGCAGCAGTTGTCGGCGTCCTGCTTGCTGAGGTAGCGCATGCCGCAGACCAGGCATTTGTTGGGTCCGTCGATGCGGCCCTCGCTCTCGGCCTTGCTCAGCAGACGCTCGTATTTGACGAAGCTCTCATCGCGGACCAGGACATTGTCTTCCTTGATCGTAGCCATCGGCTCCTCCTTGGCTCGGGGCTATCCCTGCGACGATCGCGGCCGCGTCCGGGCGCGGCGGACCGTAACCGGATAACGCCGCGCATCATACAAAAGCGGACGGCGCGCGTCAACCGTTTGGGCGCGATTTTTGCGCAGGGGCAAAAGGGGCCCGGGATGCCCCGCCGTTCAGGACTCGGCGGCGCGCGCGGGCAGGTCGTGGTCGGAGCCGGCGGACGCTTCCGCGGCGGCCGCCGCCGCGACGCCGAGGCGATAGAGCTGCGCCAGGTCGGTCAGGCCGCGCTCCGCCGCCGCCGCCAGCGCTTCCAGCAGCACGCCGGCCGTCGCGCCGGCGTCGGCCGCGGCCCGGTGGGGATTGGCGTGGGCGACGCCGAAACGGCGCGCCAGGTCGTGCAGGCTGCGGCTCTCCAGGTCCGGCCACAGGTCCCGCGAAAGCTGCAGCGTGCACAGGCCCGTCACCGCGGGCCGCGCCAGGCCGCGCCGCGCGAACTCCCAGCGTAGAAACGGCAGGTCGAAGCGGATGTCGTGGGCCACGAAGACGCAGCCGTCCAGCAGATCCAGCAGCTCCTCGGCCACGTCCGAGAAGGTGGGAGCGCCCTCCAGGTCGGCGTTGGCGATGCCGGTCAGGCGGGCCACCCAGGGCGGGATGGTCCGATCGGTCCAGACCAGGGTCTCGTAGCGACGCACGATGCGTCCCCCGTGCACAAGCACCAGGCCGATCTCGATGATCTCGTCCACGCCGATGACGCTGCCGGTCGTCTCCAGGTCCACCACCGCGTACATGGCCTGGTCCAGCCGCTGGCGCATGGCCGGCGCACCCGCCACCGACCAGCTGTTGTCGTGGGTCTGGATGAAGCGGTCGTCCGACCCGAGCAACGCCCGCACCACCACCTGGGTCTCGGGCATCTCGTGCCGGCGCGCCCCGAACAGGCGCCGGGCGATGGCCGGCGTCGGCACAGGCTTGCCCTGTCCGAGCAGGTAGGCGTGGGCCTGGGCTCGGAATTCCTGCAACTCGTTGGACAACATACGGTGATTATACCACGGCCCCGGGGGCGGGTCAATCAGGGCGGCCGAGGACCGCTTTCGCGCCGTCGCCCCAGGCCACCAGCTCCATGATCTCGACCCGCACCTGGGGCGGCGGAGGCCGCAGGCGGCGGCTGGGCGGGTCCAGGCGCGACTCGGCCCGCACCCGCTCGGCGGCGTAGGCCAGGCCCAGGAAGGGGATGTCCCCGTGCACGGCGGCGGCGATCTCGCGGGTCGTGATCTGGATCATGCGCCCGGCGGGCAGGTCCGCGACCTGCGTGTCGGCGGCGGTCAGGGTGAACTGGTTACAGAGCAGTTCGCGCCCCTGCACGACACGGGTCGTGGGCGGATCGACCCGCACCTCGTCGGCGACGAAGTCATGCTCCAGGGACGAGGCCAGCAGGGGATCCTGGCGCAGCTCCTCACGGGAGAAGGGGTGCCAGCGGCCGTCCTGCCAGCGGCGGGCCTCGAGCACGTGGTCCAGCAGGGCGCCACGGCGGCTGGTCACGGCGGCGGCCACCTCCAGGCGCACGCCGTCCCCGGCCGCGGGCACCAGGGTGCCGTCCGCCTGCTCGGTCAATGGGACCAGTTCGAGGATCCAGGGCGCGTCGGTCC
>JBHEPC010000253.1:0-4501 GCA_046260475.1 Candidatus Krumholzibacteriia bacterium
CCCCCGCCGCCTCAGGCATCGTCCCTCATCCAGGTCTCGAGGACCATGCACAGCAGATGCCCCATGGTGATGTGGATCTCCTGGATCTTCGCCGTGTTCGCGCTGGGCACCACCAGGGCACCGTCCACCAGGCCCCGCAGCCGGCCGCCGTCGCCCCCCAGGAAGCCGTGCACCCGCAGGCCCTGGGCCCGTGCCGCCGCCACCGCCTCGACGCAGTTGGCCGAGTTGCCGCTGGTGGAGATGACCAGCAGCACGTCGCCAGGCCGGCCCAGGGCCTGGACCTGGCGTGCGAAGACGTGGAGGTAGCCGTAGTCGTTGCCCACGGAGGTCAGGATGGAGGTGTCGGTGGTCAGGGCCAGGGCCGCGTAGGCGGGCCGCTCGGCCTGGAAGCGACCCACCAGTTCGGCGGCCACGTGCTGGGCGTCGGCGGCGCTGCCGCCGTTGCCGCACAGCAGGAAGCGCCCGCCCTGGCGCCAGGCCGCCAGCACGTCCGTCGCCAGGTCCAGCACCGCGTCCCGGTGGTCGTCGCCCAGGCGGTCGAGGACCGCCCGCAGGTCGGCGACCGCGGCGATGAAGAGCGGCGCGGCGGCGGCGCGGCGGGCGGCGTCCCGCGGGTCGTCCTGGGGTGCCGCGGCGGCGCGGGCGGCGCGGTCGGCCATGGGGCGATGTCCTTTCGGGGCCGGGGATCAGGGATGCCGGACCCGGCCGGAGGCCAAGAGTTCGAGGTAGCGGCCGACGGCGTCCTGCCAGGGCGGCCGCGGCGGGCAGCCCGCCTCCTCCAGGCGCCGGCTGCGCAGCACCGAGCAGGCGGGGCGCCGCGCAGGCCGCGGGAAGGCCGCGCTGGTGCAGGGTACGATCCGGGTGGGCTCGTGGCCGCAGCGGCGGGCGATCTCCCGGGCGAACCCGTGCCAGGTGCAGGATCCGGCGTTGGTCCCGTGGAAGATACCACGCCGGCGGGAACTGACAAGGAATGCCAGCACCGCCGCCAGATCCTCGGCGTAGGTGGGGCAGCCGGTCTGGTCGTCCACCACCTGCAGGGTCTCGCGCTCGGCCAGCAGGCGACCGATCGTCTTGACGAAGTTCACCCGGCCGTCGCCGAAGAGCCAGCTGGTGCGCACGATCTGCCAGGGGCCGGGCAGCTGCTCGACGATCTCCTCGCCCCGGGCCTTGGTCAGGCCGTAGTGGTTCAGCGGCGCCCGCGGGTCGTCCTCGTCCCAGCCGCCGCGGTCGGCGCTGCCGTCGAACACGTAGTCGGTGCTGATGTAGGTCAGGCCCGCGCCGCGGTCGGTGCACAGGCGGGCCAGGTGCGCCGTCGCGTCGGCGTTGGCGGCCAGGGCCTGGTCGCGGGCGGTCTCGGCGCCGTCCACGTCGGTCCAGGCGGCGCAGTGGACGATCCACTGCGGGTCCGCGGCGGCGACCAGGCCGGCGGCGGCGGCCGGATCGGTCAGGTCGCCGTCGCCCAGGTCGACCCCGGTGACCGCGTGGTCGGCCGCAAGCCGGCGCACGGCCGCGGCGCCCAGCATGCCTTCCGCTCCGGTGACCAGGATCCTCATGGCCGGCTCCCTACCCTTCGTTGCCTGCGTCGTCGTCACCGACCGGCCGCGCCGCCCTGGCCGCCCGCGCCGCCAGACCCGCGGCGAAGCCGCGGCCTTGCAGGTAGCGCATCACCGCCGCCTCGGCGCGCCGGTCGGCCCCGCCGCGCGCCCGCCGCCAGCGGACTGCCGCCGCCTGCGCCGCCAGCTCGGCCTCGGTCCCGGGATCCAGGGCGTCGGCGGCCGCGGCCTGGGCGACCTCCGCCCGCACGCCCTTCTCCCGCAGCTTCGCCTCCAGGTACAGCCGGCCGACGGCCTTGCCGCCCAGGCACTGGCGGCACCAGGCGTCGGCGTAGGTGCGGTCCGAATATAGTCCCTGGGCCGCCATCTGTTCCAGGACCTCGTCCACGGCCGCCGGGTCGCAGCCGTCCTCGACCAGGCGCCGGCGCAGGCGGGCGACCGGCACCAGCCGCCGGTCCAGGACGGCGAAGATGCGCCGGGCCGCCTGCTTGCGCGCGGCGGCGCGGCGCAGCTGCGCCAGCAGATCCCCTTGCAGCGTCTGCCCCGGGGCGAGGTCCGCCGGCACCGCCTCGGGGGCCAGCTCGAGATCCTCGCCCCCGTCCAGGACGAGGGTGACCGCGGCCTCGTCCCGGCGCACAGCCAGAAGCAGCCGGCTTGCGGCCGGCTGCTCCCGGTTCCCGGGGTGCGGGGAGGAGTCGTGCACGGCGCGCCTCAGGCGCCGCTCTTGTTCGCGGCCTTGTCGGCGACCTTGTCCGCGACCTTGGCGGCGGACTTGCCGCCGGCCTGGGCCTCGGCGACCTTCGCCGCAGGCGCCGCGGGCGCCTCGACCGCCGGCGCCGGCTTGCCGATGCCGTAGTGCTGGAAGACCAGGTCCTTGATCTTCAGGTAGAGGTCGACGTTCTCCTTCAGGAAGATGCGCACGTTCTCGCGCCCCTGGCCCAGCCGCTCCTCGCCGAAGCTGTACCAGGCCCCCGACTTCTGGATGACGTTGGCCGTCACGCCCAGGTCGATCAGGTCACCTTCCTTGCTGATGCCCTCGCCGTAGAGGATGTCGAACTCGGCCTTCTTGAACGGGGGCGCCACCTTGTTCTTGACCACCTTGACGCGCACCTGGTTGCCGAGGACCTCCTCGCCCTGGGTGATGGCGCCGATGCGCCGGATGTCCAGGCGCACCGAGCTGTAGAACTTCAGGGCGTTGCCGCCGGAGGTGGTCTCGGGGTTGCCGAACATCACGCCGATCTTCATGCGGATCTGGTTGGTGAACATGACCAGCGTGTTGGTCTTGGAGATGGTGCCGGTCAGCTTGCGCAGGGCCTGGCTCATCAGCCGCGCCTGCAGGCCCACGTGGGCGTCGCCCATCTCGCCCTCGATCTCGGCCCGCGGCACCAGCGCGGCCACCGAGTCGATGACGATGATGTCGACCGCGCCCGAGCGCACCAGCATCTCGGTGATCTCCAGGGCCTGCTCGCCGGTGTCGGGCTGGCTGACCAGCAGGTTGTCGATGTCCACGCCCAGCTTGCGGGCGTAGGTGGGGTCGAGCGCGTGCTCGGCGTCCACGAAGGCCGCCGTGCCGCCGGTCTTCTGGCAGTTGGCGATGGCCGAGAGGCAGACGGTGGTCTTGCCGCTGCCCTCGGGGCCGTAGATCTCCGTCACGCGCCCGCGGGGCAGACCACCGATGCCCAGGGCGATGTCCAGGGCCAGGCTGCCGGTGGAGACGGCCTCCAGGTTGTCGTAGACCTTGTTCTCGCCCAGCAGCATGATGCTGCCCTTGCCGAACTGCTTCTCGATCTGGGCTCGCGTCAGTTCCAGGGCCTTGGCCCGGTCGTCGCCTTTGTTCAGCGCCATGGGGTATCCTTTCCCGTTCCGGATGTCCCGGATGTGCTCGAGGGGTACTGGAGGTGTCTGGGCGGATGGGTGACGGGCGTCGGCCCTGACGCTGCGGCCATCCCTCCGGCGATCCTGTCTTCCGGACTTCCGGACTTCCGGACAATTAGGGTGCGCCGGCAACATAGCACGCCGGCCCCGGCGCGTGCAACCCTATTGTTCGCCTTTTTTTCGCACCCGCCAGAACGCCAGGTCGCGGTAGCGGGCGCCCCCGGCCCCCAGCGCCGAGGAGACCAGGGCGAAGCCTTCGACCGGGATCTCCGGCAAATCGCCGAAGTCAATGCCGTAAAGCATCTTCAGATGCTCGCGCTCGGGTTGCACCCTCACCCGGGCCAAGGTCAGGTGCGGCCGCAGCGCCTTGCGGTCCTGGGGCCCGTCGGGCCACGCGGCGTCCACGGCGGCCCGCACCCGCCCGGCCAGGGCGGCGGCCTGCCCGTCGTCCATCAGGTGCAGGAACAGGACCCGCGGCCGGCCCAGGTCCGGGAACGCCCCCAGCTTACCCGGGCGCAGCACGAAGGCCTCGCCGGGATCGATGCCGTCCAGGGCCTCCTGCAGGGCCGCCAGGCGCGGCGCGGGCCACTCGCCCAGGAACTGCAGGGTCAGGTGCCAGCCCTCGGGCCGGGTCCAGCCGGCGGGCACCACGCGCCGGGCCGCGTCAAGCCGCGAAGACAGCGCCGCCCGGAAAGCGTCCCCCGGGGCGACGGCCACGAACACCCTCACGGCCGGCTCCAGGTGTCGCCGTCGCGCCAGGGAGCCGCCGCGTCGCCGGCCACGAGCACCCGCCGCAGGCTGTCCACCGCCGCCGCCACGGTCAGCTGGCGGTTGCGGGTGCGGTCGGCGGTGAAGCGGTAGCGCCGGGCGAAGACCGCAGCGGGCGTGGCGATGCCGATCCAGGTGGTGCCGACGGGCTTCTGTTCGCTGCCCCCGTCGGGTCCGGCGATGCCGGTGACGGCCACGGCGTAGCCGGTGCCCAGCAGGCGGCGGGCGCCGGCGGCCATGGCGCGCACGGCCGCCTCGCTCACCGCGCCGTCGGCGTCCAGCACCTCGGCCGGCACGCCCAACAG
>JBHEPC010000267.1:0-3052 GCA_046260475.1 Candidatus Krumholzibacteriia bacterium
CACGGCATCGCCTCCTGCTTGGGGTCGGGCAGCAACGGCTTGCCCGCCAAGGTCGCCCCGGCCGCGCCGGACCGCTAGCGGTCCCCCGCGACCCGGCAGAGCAGACCCTTCAGGTAGGCCCCCTCGGGGAAGGCCAGCGCCACCGGGTGGTCGCCCGCCTGCGCCATCGGCGCCAGGATGGTCGCGTCCACCCCCGCGTCCAGGGCCGCCCCGGCAACGATCTTCTGGAACAGGGCCGCGTCCACGCCGCCCGAGCAGGAGAACGTCAGCAGCAGCCCACCAGGCCTCAAAAGCTTGAACGCCAACAGGTTGATGTCCTTGTAGGCGCGGGTCGCCTTGTCCACGCGGGCCGCCGTAGGGGCGAATTTGGGCGGATCCAGGACGATCAGGTCGAAGCTGCGGCGGCTGTCCCGGAAGCGGCGCAGCAGGGTGAAGGCATCCCCCTCGAGGGTCTCGAGGCGGCCGTCGTCCAGGCCGTTGAGCTGCGCGTTGCGCCGGGCCAGGGCCAAGGAAGGGGCCGAGGAGTCCAGCGCCACCACGGCCGTCGCCCCGCCCTGCAGGGCGTTCAGCGCGAACCCGCCGCTGAAGCTGAAGCAGTCCAGCACCTCGCGCCCCGTGGCCAGGCCGCGCGCCCGCAGCCGGTTGTCCCGCTGGTCGAGGTAGAAGCCTGTCTTGTGGCCGCCGGCGGGGTCGAGCAGAAAGCGCAGGCCGTGCTCGGCGATGGTCAGCTCGCCCGGTGCGGGCCCGCGCAGGGGGCCGGCCCGCTCGGCCAGCCCCTCGAGGCGGCGCACGTCGGCGTCTGAGCGCTCGAAGACCGTGCCGAGCCCCGTCGTCTCCACCAGGGCGTCGGCGATCACCTCGCGCCAGTGCTCGGTGCCGGCGGCGAGCAGCTGGGCCACCAGCACCTGGCCGTAGCGGTCGACCACCAGGCCGGGCAGGCCGTCCGACTCACCGTGCACCAGCCGGCAGGCCCCGTCCGGGTCCGCGCCAAGGCCCAGCAGCCGGCGGGCGGCCACCGCGTCGGCCAGGCGGCGCCGGAAGAAATCGGCGTCGATCTCCTCGTGGGGATCGAAGCTCCACATGCGGGCCTGGATCTGGGACTCGGGGCTCCAGGCCGCCGGCCCCAGGGCCTGGCCGCCGGCCGACACCACGGCGACGGTGCCGCCGGATGGGGGCTCGCCCTCGACCGCACGCACGGCGCCGGAGAAGATCCACGGATGCCGGCGCTGCAGCGAGCGGTCGCGGCCGGATTTGAGGTGCAGGGTGGCCATCGGCGGATCATAGCCTGCGGGCGCGCGTGTGCAAGCTCCCGGTTGCCATCCGCCTGGAATCCACTAAGCTGAACTGCCACCGCAAGGGGACCGGGAGGTTGACGTACATGCCCCGCCTAGGACACCTCGTGCTCGCCGCAATCCTCGCCGCAATCCTCGCCGCGACCGCCGCCGCGACCGCACACGCCGGCGCCGATCTCGAAGCCGTGCGCGAGCGCCTACGCCACCGCCTGGAGGCGAACGCCGGACAACAGGCCGTCGAGGTGGCCGGTCAATTCGTCCAATGCGAGACGGCCCTGCGCCGCTTCTACACGAACCGCGATTTCGCGCCGGCTTGGACTGCAGACGAAGGGATGTCCGCCCATGCCGATACGCTGGTGGCGCTGATCCTCGCTGCCGGCGCCGAGGGCCTGACGCCCGATGACTACCACCTGGGTCCCCTGCTGCGGATAAACGACCATGTGGCCACCGGCGAAGTCGACCCACCCCACGTGGTGGACTGCGAGCTGCTGCTGACGGACGCTTGGCTGCTGCTGGCAACCCATTTCCTGGCCGGCAAGCTGGACCCGGCGACCCTGGACCCCGAGTGGATGGCCAGCCGCCGCCAGGCCGACCTGGCACTCGCCCTCGAGGGCGCCATCCAGGACCGTGACGTGGGCGAAGCCCTGCGCGCCCTGCTGCCCCGCCAACGCGGCTACGCCGACCTGCGGGCCGCCTATGCCCGGTACCGCGCCCTGGTCGCGGCGGGCGGCTGGCGCCTGGTCCCTCCCGGCCCGCTGCTGAAGCCGGGGGCCCGCGACGAACGCATGCCGATCCTGGCGGCGCGCCTGGCGGTCGAGGACACGGCGCTCGCCAGCGCGGCTGCCGACGCGGACGATGCCTACAGCCCTGGCCTCGAAGCGGCCGTCCGCGCCTTTCAACGGCGCCATGGCCTGGTTGCCGACGGCATCGTCGGCCCCACGACGCTGGCCGCCCTGAACGAGGACGCTGCCACGCGCGCCGACCAGGTGCGGGTGAACCTGGAGCGCTGGCGCTGGATGCCCCAGGATCTGGGCCGGCGGCACATCGTTGTCAATATCGCCGACTTCCATCTGGACGTGATCGAGAACGACACCATCGCCCTTACCCTGCCGGTGATCGTGGGTCGGCCGTACCGGCGCACGCCCGTCTTCAGCGCCACCATGACCTACCTGGTGCTCAGCCCCGCGTGGGAGGTGCCTCCCAGGCTGGCCGTCCAGGACATGCTGCCGCGCATCCGCAAGGACTCCGGCTACCTCGCGGAGTACGGTTTCACGGTGCTGCGGGGCTGGGGTGCCGACGAGCGTGTGGTCGAGCCGGACACGGTCCGCTGGGACCGGCTCGGCCCCCGCAGCTTCCCCTACCGACTGCGCCAAGCGCCGGGCCCCATGAATGCCTTGGGCGACGTCAAGTTCATGTTCCCCAATCGCTTCGCCGTCTACCTGCACGACACCTCCGACCGCGCGCTGTTCAACCAGACCCGCCGCACCTTCAGTTCGGGCTGCATCCGGGTCAAGGACGCCGAGAAACTGGCGTACCTCCTGCTTGCGGACGATCCGGCTTGGCCCCCCAGCAAGGTGGACTCCGCCATGGCGGACGGCGTGGAACGCACCGTTCGGCTACCGCGGCCGCTTCTGGTGCATCTGCAGTACTGGACGGCCTGGACGGACGCCGATGGCGCAGTCCAGTTCCGTGAGGACATCTACGACCGGGACGGCCGGGTCGCCACCGCTCTGGTGGCACCGCCGCCCGCGGCCGGGTTA
>JBHEPC010000283.1:0-3470 GCA_046260475.1 Candidatus Krumholzibacteriia bacterium
CGCACGCTGGTCATGGGGCACAGCATGGGTGGCGGCGCCAGCTTCCTGGCGGCGGCCGGCGATCCTTCGCTGACGGCGGTGGCCAACTTCGCGGCGGCCGAGACCAATCCCTCGGCGATCGCTGCCTGCGTGGCCAACGACCGGCCGGCCCTGCTGTTCGCCGGCACCAACGACTGCGTCACGCCGCCTGTCGACCACCAGATTCCCATGCACGAGGCGCTGGGGGGGTGGCGTGCGCTCGTGACCATCGAGGGAGCCAGCCACTGCCAGTTCAACGCCTACAGCTTCCCGTGTGCCTTCGGCGAATTCTGCAGCGCGGACATCTCCCGGCAGGAGCAGCAGGACCTGGTGTGGTTGCTGCTGGAGCCGTGGGTGCGGGCCGTGCTCTTCCTGGACGCGGCCGCCGGGCGGCAGTTCCAGTCGCTGCTGGCCGGACAGGCCGGGTTCACGTTCGTGCAGGCCGGCGGGGCGGCGGGGGTCGGTTCCGGGGTGCCGGCGTCGCGGTGCAGGCTGGAGGTCTATCCCAACCCGTTCAATCCGCGGGCAAGCATCGCCTACGAGTTGCCGAACGACGGTCGGGTCACCCTCACGGTGCACGACCTGGCCGGCCGTGTGATCCGAACGATCGTGGCTGGATCCCGGGCGGCCGGGGCGCACGCAGCCGCCTGGGACGGGCGCACCGCTGCCGGGGGCATCGCGGCCTCCGGGACCTACGTGGTGCGGCTGAGGACTCCGTCCGCGGTGGTTGCGCGCACGGTCTCGCTCGTGCGCTGAAGGGGGTCCGATTGAGCGGCCGCCGCCGGCGTGGTAGGATCGCGGCGACCGCACGCTGTCCCGGTTTGCCCACCCGTCACAGGAGAATGCCGCTTGCGAGCCAGGAACGACGAGCACAGCGACCGCGACTGGCTGGCGCTGCAGGAACGGGCCCTGGCCGTTGCGGCCGAAGGCATCACCATCGCCGACGCGCGCCTGCCGGATCGTCCCCTGATCTACGTCAACGAAGGGTTCGAGCGCCTGACCGGCTATGCGGCTGCCGAGGTGCTGGGTCGCAACTGCCGCTTCCTGCAGGGGCCCGATACGGACGCGGACACCGTCCAGGTCATGCGGCAGGCGATGCAGCACGGCCGGGAATGCACCGTCGAGATCCTCAACCGGCGCAAGGACGGCACCCCGTTCTGGAACCGCCTGTCCATTTCGCCGGTGCGCGACGGAGCCGGAACGGTGACCCACTACATCGGCGTCCAGTCCGACGTGACGGCCAGGCGGGAGGCCGAGGACGGTTTGCGCCGGGCCAATCTCCAGATGCGCCGGGACCTGGAGGAGGCCGCGGCGATCCAGCAGGCGTGGCTGCCGCGTGCGTTGCCTCGGGTGCCGGGCTACGAGTTCGCCTGGCGGTTCCGCCCCTGCGCCGAACTGGCCGGTGACGGCCTGGATGTCGTGCGCCTGGACGATGACCACGTGGGCGTCTACATCCTGGACGTCTGCGGCCACGGGGTGCCGGCGGCGCTGTTGTCGGCCTCCCTGAACCGCCTGCTGTCCCCGTTGCCCGAGCAGTCCTGCCTGTTCGTGCCGGCCGCGGACGGAGGTGCCGGCTTCGCGCCCGCCGCTCCCGCTGTCGTCGCGGGGACCCTGAACCGTCAGTTCCGGGCGGGCCCGGAGACGGGCAAGTTCTTCACGATCCTCTACGGAGTGCTCGAGCTGCAGAGCCGCACCTTCCGCTACATGACCGCGGGACACCCGCCGCCGGTGCGTATCTCCGCCGCCGGCGTTACGGTCTGTCCGTTGGCCCACGGCGTGCCCATCGGCATCCTGGCGGACTTCGCCTACAAGGAGAAGACGGTCCATCTGGAGCCGGGCGACCGCCTGCTGATGTACACGGACGGGGCCTTCGAGGCCATCGACGGGGATGACCAGGAACTCGGCGAGAATCGGCTGTTCGATGCCCTGGCCGAACTCCACGGCCTGGCGCCGGGCGCGAGCCTGGACGCGATGATCGCCAGGATCGAAGCCTGGTGTCCCGAAGACCAGCCCCAGGACGACGTCACTTTGCTGTCGATCGACGTGCTGCGACCCTGAATCGGCGTTGCTCGTGGGCCGCGGATCTCGTCACCCGACCGCCCGCACGGGGGACGCGAGCATCAGGAGCACCAGGCCACCCCGCACGGTCCAGGCCAGCGTGCGCAGCCAGTTGGTGCGGACCAGCCTGCGGTGCAGGGCCGGGTCGAATCCCGCGGTGAGCCGCCCGTGGATCGGCGCCTGCACCAGCGCGGTCACCAACCAGATCGCGGCCAGCAGCGCGAGCGCCGCCGCTGCCAGGGGCAGGAGGTCGGCACGGTTGCCGCGCAGGATTGCCACCACCGTAAATACGGACGCCGCGGCCTCGACCGCCATGAGCGGGCCGACCACCGCCGTGATCCGGATCATGTGCGCGCGTTGCCAGGCCGGATAGCCTTCCCGACCGACGCCCGCGAACAACGGATAGTGGACGACCTGGATCGTCCAGATCAGGCCGACCAAGGCCCAGGTGGCTGCGGCCTGGATCAGCAGAAGGATCTCCATGACGCCCTCAGGCCCGCCGGCTGCGCACCGTGGCCAGCCCGCCGTCCACGCCGATGATCTGGCCCGTCACCCAGGCCTGGTCCGGGTGCAGCAGCCAGGCCACGGCGGACGCGACCTCCTGCGGCCGGCCGATGCGCCCCAACGCATGCATCGCTTCGGATCCCTTGCGCAGGGCGTCGGTGCCGGTGATCGCCGCCGTGAGCGGAGTCTCCACCAGTCCCGGCGCGACCACGTTGACCCGGATCCCGAACGGCGCGTAGGTGGCGGCCGCGGCCAGGGCCAAGCCCTGCACCGCGCCCTTGGCTGCGGCGATGGCCTCGTGGTTGGCCAAGCCGAGGCGGGCCGCGGCGCTGGAGACCAGCACCACTGCTCCGCCCTGCTTGCGCATATGAGCGGCGGCGGCCCGGACGGCGCCGAAGGACGAGTTGGCGTGCAGCTCCAGGGTCTCCTGCCACTCCTGAACGCTGGTCAGGTGGGCCGGCTTCAGCAGGAGCGAGCCCACCAGGTTGGCGATGCCGTCCAGGCGCCCGTACCGGGTCACGGCTGCGGTCGCCGCCGCCTCGACGCTGCCGGGTTCGCGGGCGTCCAGGCTGCAGGTGGGGGCGTCGAGTTCGGCGCCCAGGGCCGCGAGCTTGTCGGCCGAGCGGCCGGCCAGCAGCAGGCGGGCGCCCGATGCCGCCAGCATGCGGGCAGTCGCGGAGCCGATGCCGCCGGTGGCGCCCAGAACGAGATAGACGGGTTCATTTTCCATGGCCAGGGTTCCCCGGGCTGAAGGTCAAGGGTCGCTGCCGGGCTACGCTAGCCCGTGTGTAATATATATATTATACAAACATTGGACAAAAGTCCAAGGGCAAGATCGGGAGCAAGGGATCAGGGTTGCGGGGATTCCTCGGCGCCCTCGGTGTCCCCGC
>JBHEPC010000294.1:0-3198 GCA_046260475.1 Candidatus Krumholzibacteriia bacterium
AGGCCGCCCGCGAGGGTCTGGCCGCCGGCGACGTGATCCAGGAGGTGGCGCGCCGGCCGGTGACCACCCTGGACGATTTCCAGGCCGCCCTGAAGCTGAACGACGACCGGCCCATCTTCCTGCGGGTCTTCAAGCCCCGCCAGGCCCAGAGCGTCTTCATCGCGGTGCCCCGCTAGGCGCGCCCCCTGCCCTGCGGAGCGCTTCCTCCTTGCGCTCCGGCCCTGCGGACCGCCGGCGCCCACCCGCCGGCGGTCCGTTGACTTGATTTAGAACAACGTATCCGACCCAGGTAGATACATTTTGACAATTTAGTGCTTAATAAGTAAAATCCTCAGGACGATACTCCCATGAACGATCCTCGCCCGGTCGTGCCTCGACACAGCCGCTACCAACGGCGGAGGACCGGACCCATGCCGCAATACGAGATCATCCGCCACGCCACCTACCACGAGATCATCGTCTCCGCCGACGTGACCCTGGGGATGTTCCGGGAGATCCTGGGCGAACTGGTCAAGGCCGAGAACTTCCCGGCCATGCACGCCCTGTGGTTCTTGGCACAGGACGTCCGCCCGCCGGCGTTCCACGAGTTCGACGACATGGTCGCGATCCTGCAGAAGGTCTACGCCACCCGGCCCCGCAACAAGCGGGTGGCCCTGGCCGTGCCCGGCCCCTTCGTGCGCTCGGTCGCTGAGATGTTCCAGGCCCAGGCCAGCGCCCTGCCGGTGCAGATGCGGGTGTTCGAGACGCCTGACGCCGCCCGGGCCTGGCTCGAGGGCTGAGCGCGGTTCGGGCGCCGGCCGCCGCCGCTTGACCAACCCCACCGCATCGGTGACATTGGGACGGTTCCCGCGGCCCCGCGGCCGGAAAGGCGCCTCCCCATGCACAGCTACCTCCGCATGCTCCGGATGGTCCGGCCCTACCTGCCCCAGGCGGGATTGGCGCTGGTGTTCATGGTGATGTTCTCGTTCTTCAGCGTCTTCAGCTTCACCATGATCTCGCCGTTCTTGAAGGCGCTGTTCCTGGATACGGATTCGCAGCTGGCCCGGGAGTTCACCGGCGAGACGGTCGCCGAGACGGCCGCCGCCCCGTCCACCGCGCCCCTGATCATCGCCCCCGCCGACACCCAGGCTGCCGCCGCCACGGGCGGGACGATGGTCGACGACGAAGCCCGCCGGCGCCTGGCCCGGGTCCAGGACCAGGTCTCGCTGGTCACCTCGCTGAAGGTCCGCTTCCAGGATTGGGTGCAGGGCACCCTGCTGCGGGGCACCAAACAGGAGGCCCTGCTGCGCATCTGCCTGACGGTGTTCGTGCTGCTGCTGTTGAAGAACCTCACGGGCTACGTCCAGGAGATGCTCATGGTCTGGGTGGGCGAGAGCGTGATCCGCGACCTGCGGGTGGCGCTGTTCGCCAAGCTGACGGCCATGCCGTTCTCCTTCTACCACCAGCACAAGGCGGGCGAGCTGATCAGCCGGGCCACCAACGACGTGCTCGTGGCCCAGAAGTGCATCGGCGTCAGCTTCACGACCTTGCTGCGGGACCCCATCTTCATCGTCATGTACCTGGGGGTGGCGTTCATCCTCAGCTGGAAGATGACCCTGATGGCCCTGGTGCTGATGCCCGTCAGCCTGGCCGTGATCATCCGCATCGGCAAGAGCATCAAGAAGATCTCGCGGCGTCAGCAGCAGGAGATGGCCAACCTGACCATCACGCTGCAGGAGACGGTCTACGGCATCCGTGTCATCAAGGCCTTCGCCCGGGAGGAGCACGAGAACCGCCGCTTCGCCGCCCGCAGCCGGGAGCTGTTCCGGCAGGTGATGAGCTTCAACCGCAAGATGAAGCTCAGCTCGCCCCTGACCGAGCAGCTCTCGTCCATCGTGGGCCTGTTCCTGCTCTGGTACGGCGGCTCGCAGGTGTTCACCGGCGGGGTGATGGCGCCGGACCTGTTCATCGTCTTCTTCTTCGCCGTGTTCTCCACGGTGCGGCCCATCAAGAACCTGGGGCAGGTGAACAACGAGATCCAGGCGGGCATGGCCGCGGCCGACCGCATCTTCGCCGTGCTGGACGCTCCGCCGGAGGTGGCCGACCCGCAGGCGGGCGTGCAGCTGGCACAGGTGGAGGGCCGGGTCGAGTTCGACGACGTGCACTACGCCTACGTGCCCGGCGAGCCCGTGCTGCGCGGCGTCTCCCTGACGGTCGCGCCGGGCGAGGTCGTGGCCCTGGTGGGCAGCAGCGGCGCGGGCAAGAGCACCCTGGTGGACATGATCCCGGGCTTCTACCTGGCCGACCGGGGCGCCGTCCGCATCGACGGCCACGACCTGCGCGACCTGAACCTGGCCTCGCTGCGGCGCAACCTGGGGATCGTCACCCAGGAGGTGATCCTCTTCCACGACAGCATCCTGGCCAACATCGCCTACGGGGTCGAGGGGGCCACCCTCGATCAGGTGCGCGAGGCGGCGCGCGCGGCCAACGCCGACGACTTCATCATGCGCCTGCCCAGCGGCTACGAGACGGTGATCGGCGACCGCGGCCTGAAGCTGTCGGGGGGCCAGCGTCAGCGCATCTCCATCGCCCGGGCCATCCTGCGCAACCCGTCGATCCTGCTGCTGGACGAGGCCACCAGCGCCCTGGACACCGAGAGCGAGCACCTGGTCCAGGAGGCCATCGACCGCCTGGTGCGGCACCGCACCACCATCGTCATCGCCCACCGTCTGTCCACCATCCAGAACGTGGACCGCATCTACCTGCTGGAAGAGGGCCAGGTCGTCCAGACCGGCACCCACGACGAGCTGCTGGCGGCCGGCGGAAGGTATAAAGAGCTGTATAATATGCAGTTCCAGCGCTGAGGGCCGTCCTGCGCCCGCCCCGCGGCTATTTTTTCACCTTGTTCGGTAATCCCCAATGGAAGCCCATGCCCCAGTTCGTCTACCGCCTGCACCGGGCCCGCCCCGGCATGCTCGCCGACGGCCCCACCGCGGACGAGGAACGCGTCGTCGGCGCCCACTTCGCCTACCTGCGGGACCCGCCGCCGTGGCCTAGCACGATTGGTCTTGCACCCCGCCCCGCCCGCGACGATCCTGCTGCCATGCGCCGCAACGTCCTGATCGTGCGCCACGACCGCCTCGGCGACGCGGTCCTGGCCACGCCCCTGCCCCGGGAGATCAAGCGCGCCTGGCCCGACGCCCGGGTCGGCGTGCTGGT
>JBHEPC010000297.1:0-4358 GCA_046260475.1 Candidatus Krumholzibacteriia bacterium
CCGAGATCTGCCACATGGCGCGCCGCGAGGGCATGCTGACCCTGCGCGACGACGGGCTGATCAAGGTGCAGAAGGGCGTCACCACCATCGAAGAGGTGCTGCGCGAGACCGCCGTGGCGGACTGACGCAGCCTGGACAGGAGAGTACAGCCGTGGCTGGAATGAGGGAACTGCTCGAGGAAATGGTGACCAAGGGTGCCAGCGATCTGCACCTGACGGCGGGCCTGCCGCCCCAGTACCGCATCGACGGCGACGTCACCACGACCGACTTCCCGGTGCTGACGGGGGAGGACACGCTGCGCCTGGCCTACAGCATCCTCAACGAGGAACAGAAGAAGCGCTTCGAGAACGAGAAGGAGCTGGACCTGAGCTTCGGCGTGCAGGGCATCAGCCGCTTCCGCGCCAACGTTTTCCAGCAGCGCGGCGTCGCCAGCATGGCCATCCGCCAGATCCCCTACGAGATCCTCACCTTCGAGGAGCTGGGACTGCCGCCGGTGGTGCGCCAGCTGATCGGCCGCAACCAGGGCATGATCCTCGTCACCGGACCGACCGGCAGCGGCAAGTCGACCACGCTGGCGACGATGATCGACACCCTGAACACGTCGCGCAAGGGCCACATCATCACCATCGAGGACCCGATCGAGTTCGTGCACCACCACAAGAACTGCATCGTCAACCAGCGCGAGGTCAACAGCGACACCAAGAGCTTTGGTGCCGCGCTGAAATACGTGCTGCGGCAGGACCCGGACATCATCCTGATCGGCGAGATGCGCGACCGCGAGACCATCCAGGCCGCCCTGACCATCGCCGAGACGGGCCACCTGGCCCTGGCCACGCTGCACACCAACAGCACCTTCGAGTCGATCAACCGCATCATCGACGTCTTCCCGCCCGAGCAGCAGAACCAGGTGCGGTCGCAGCTCTCGTTCTCGCTGGCGGGCGTGCTGACCCAGCAGCTGATCCCGCGGCAGCGGGGCGGCGGCCGGCAGCTGGCCCTGGAGATCATGGTCTGCACCCCCGCCATCAAGGCGATGATCCGGGACGACAAGGTGCACCAGATCTACGGCCTGATGCAGGCCGGCCACAAGCACGGCATGCAGACGATGAACCAGTCGCTCTACCAGGCCGTCGTCAACAAGTGGATCTCCATGGAGCAGGCCCTGGGGCGCAGCCCCGATCCCGCGGAACTGCACCAGATGGTCGGCGAACCCGTCGGCAAGCGCGTCTAGGACAGGGAGGATACCCGTGAGCGCCACCACCGTTTACCTCTGGAAGGGCAAGTCCACCAAGGGCGAGATCCTTTCCGGCGAGATCGAGGCCAGGACCCGGGACGACGTGGGCGAGCACCTGCGCAAGCGCCGGATCACGATCACCTCGATCAAGAAGAAGCCCAAGGAGATCACCCTCTCCTTCCTGCAGCGCAAGGGCGTGGGGGTCAAGGACCTCTCGGTCTTCACGCGCCAGTTCGCCACCATGGTCAACGCCGGCCTGCCGCTGGTGCAGTGCCTGGACGTGCTGGGCCGCCAGTTGGACAAGCCGCACTTCAAGCAGGTGGTGCAGAAGGTCACCGCGGACGTGGAGGGCGGCTCGACCCTGGCCGAGGCCCTGGGCGAGCACCCGGCCGTCTTCAGCGACCTGTACGTGAACATGATCGCCGCCGGCGAGGCGGGCGGCATCCTGGACGTGATCCTCTCGCGCCTGGCGATCTTCCTGGAGAAGGCCGACGCCCTGCAGCGCAAGGTCAAGGGCGCGATGACCTACCCGACGATCGTGCTGACGGTCGCGGGCGGCGCCTGCATCTTCATGCTCATGTTCGTGATCCCGGTGTTCGCCAAGATGTTCCAGGACTTCGGCGGCGAGCTGCCGGCGCCCACGCGCATCGTCATGGGCGCGTCCAACCTGCTGCGCGACTACTGGTGGCTGATGGGCGGCGGCGCCGTTGCCTGCTGGTTCGGCTTCAAGCGCTACCGGGCCACGACCAAGGGCCGCCTGGCCACGGACAAGCTGTCGCTGCGCATCCCCATCCTCGGCAACGTGATCCGCAAGTCCGGCGTGGCGCGCTTCACGCGCACCCTGGGCACCCTGATCGGCTCGGGCGTGCCCATCCTGCAGGGCCTGGAGATCACCTCGCGCACCGCGGGCAACAAGGTCATCCAGCACGCCATCGAGGCCACCAGCAAGTCCATCAGCCAGGGTGACACCATCGCCAGCCCGCTGAAGGAGTCGGGCGTGTTCCCGCCCATGGTGGTGCAGATGATCGGCATCGGCGAGCAGACCGGCGCCCTGGACGAGATGCTCTCGAAGATCGCCGACTTCTACGACGACGAGGTCGACGCGGCGGTCGAGGCCCTCACCGCGGCCATCGAGCCGATCATGATCGTGATCATGGGCGGCATGGTGGGTTCGATGCTGATCGCCATGTACCTGCCCATGTTCAAGATGTCGAGCATCGTGGGAGGCTAGGGCTTGGACACGGGGGCGCGCGCCGGCCTGGACCCGGAGCGTGACGAGCGGCCGGCCACGGATCCCAACCTGCGGCTGCTGCTGTGGCGCGGCCTGCTGGCGATCTTCCTGAGCGGCTCGTCGATCTTCGTCCACTACCTCGGCTCCGAGCGCATCGCGGGCCCCGGGCTCGTCGGCGCGCTCGGGCTGCTGTACACCAGCCTGGCGGTGGCCTGGGCGGCCCAGGCGGCCGGCGCGCCGCGGCGCCCGCTGCTGGCGGCGCAACTGGCCGCGGACGTGGTCTGCATCGGGCTGCTGGTGCAGTTCACCGGCGGGCCCTACTCGGCCTTCCCCCTGATGTTCTGCGTGCCCATCCTGCTGGCGGCCCGCCACCTGGGCTCCCGGGGCGCGATGACCGCCGCGGCGACGGCGGCCGTGTTCACCGGGGGCGGCCACTTCGGCCTGGCCGTCGGCTGGCTGTTCGCGGGCCGCGACTCGCGCCTGGACTACCTGGAAGGGTGGCCCCTGCTGGTCACCTGTCTGCACATGGGCGTGTTCCTGGTGACGGGGCTGATCGCCGGGGACCTCGCGCGCCGCCTGCAACTGCGCCGGGGCCAGGACGCAGCGGCGGCCGCGGCCGCGGCCCGGGCCACCGCCGGCGAGGTGCGCACCCTGCTGGACAACATCCGCAGCGGCGTGGTCATCGTCGACCGCCACGGCACCGTCAGCCGCGCCAACCCCACCTGCTGCCCCACCCTGGACCTGGCCGAGGCCGAGATCGTCGGCCGCGACGTGCGCGTGGTCACCGCCGGCGGGCTCGAGCCCCTGGCCGACGCCCTGCTGCAGGTGGTGCGCGGCGGCGAGCCCCTGTCCCGGGCCGAGATCGTCGTCCGCCGCCGCGGCCGGGAGATGCCCCTGGGCCTGGCCGTCAACCACGTGACCGGACCGGCAGGCCGCCGCGACGGGGCCATCGCCATCTTCACCGACCTGACCCGGGAGAAGGAGCTGTCGGCGCGGGTCCGGGACGCCGACCGCCTGGCCGCCGTCGGCGAGCTCGCCGCCAGCATCGCCCATGAGATCCGCAATCCCCTGGCCAGCATCCGCGGCAGCGTGGAGATCCTGGCCGGCGAGCTGGAGCTGGCCGGCTACCAGGCCCAGCTGCTGGACCTGGTGCTCAAGGAGAGCGCCCGGGTCAACACCATCATCAACGACTTCCTGGCCTACAGCCGCATGCGCCCGGCCGCCAAGCGCAGCTTCGCGGCCCACGAGTTCCGGGACGAGATCACCCTGCAGATCCGCCAGCACATCGCCGCCAAGGACGGGCAGGTGGGCGTCACCTGCGACGTCTACCCCGAGAACCTGCTGGTGGTCGCCGACCAGGGCCAGCTGACGCAGATGGCGCTGAACCTCGCCATCAACGCCTGCGAGGCCATGCACTACCGGGGCCAGCTGAAGATCGCCCTGAACCTGCGCGACGGGGGCGAGACCTGCGAGCTGATCGTCGCGGACACCGGCCCGGGCATCGACCCGGAGATCCGCGAGGACCTGTTCAGCCCCTTCAAGACCACCAAGGAGGGGGGCACCGGCCTGGGCCTGTCCATCGTGGCGCGCATCGCCGCCGCCCACGGCGGCAGCGTGCGCGCCGGCGACGCCCCCGGCGGCGGCGCCGTCTTCCGGGTGCGCTGGCCGGTGGTGGCGCCGGACCCGGGGCCCGGGGACGAGGCCGGGGGCGGCGCCGCCGATGGCGCGCCGGAACGGGAGCCGGCCGGGGTGCAGGCCGGCTGACCCGCGGCGGTGCGGGCCGTGTTGCCATCGCGGCACTCGTGGGCATGAATATGGACGTTCTGGTCCGACTTCCCCCGGGGGAAGTTTTCGGTGTTGTTCGTTGTCCCGCCATGAGTTGTTGTCAGATTCGGC
>JBHEPC010000308.1:0-4300 GCA_046260475.1 Candidatus Krumholzibacteriia bacterium
GTGGAGATCTTCCTGCCGGGGCGCTTCCCCCAGGACGTGTGCGACGTGCACGGGGGGCAGATCCTTGATTTCCAGGGCGTGGACAAGGGCTTCAAGACTCTCGACACCGCCGACGACGAGTTCTGACGCCGCACCCATGACGACGCCCCCGGGCGCGGTCGGCGCGGACGCCTCCAACGCGCCCGGGGGCGTCGTCATGGGTGCGGCGTCAGAACTTGTCGGGGCGGCGGGCGGGGAAGAGGGCGGCGGGTTGGAAACGGTGGCCGGGCCCGGCCAGGGGACGGCGATCTTGACCTAGCGGTCGCGCAGGGAGAAATAGATGGTGGCGATGAAACGCTGGCCGGTTCCCGGCAGCCACGCTTCGATGCGCGCCGAGTCGGCGGACTCGGGAAGCCCTGGGTCGACGAGCCGGGCCGGGGCGCCGGCAGGGTCCGGGACGTGGTACAGCCGGTCGGCGGCATGCCCCCGCCACGAACGGCCCGGCGGCACCCGGTCGCATAGGTTGGACGTGGGGCGCCACAGGCGGTCGCCGACGCGGGTCCGGTAGAAGAACGCGTCCTGCCACGGCGCGAATTCGGGCGGGAGGACGCTGGGAATGTCCACCCAGCGGGTCGGGACGGCGACGGCGCACTGGACGTTGGCCGCCAGGGTCAGGACCCCCGACGTGGCCGCTGCCGCACCCCGCGTCAGGCTCGCGCCCGTGAATTCACCTTCCGACACGGCCACCACGACGACCTGGCTGTCCACCGGGGCATCTTCACCCGCGGGGACGAGCATATGGCCCGGACGTGCGAACGCAACGAAACGGTACCGCGCCCCCGGCATCACGCCATCGGCCGGTCCGACCAGGATGGTCTCGTAGAATCCAGGCCCACCCACGCCGTCGCCGATGAAGTGCGACCGGTGAGGCACCACCCGCCACGCGCCCCCCGCCAACAACTCGACGCGGATGCTCCCCACGGGCGGCAACGCAAGCAATCCGTCAGGCGTACCCAAGCGTCCGGCCCAAAGCAATCCCCGGGCATTCGCGGGAATCTCGACCTGCGCCCCCGCAAGAAACCCCAGATCGTCCGCCGCACAGGAACACGCCACGGCGTCGGTAACCGCTCCAGCGGCCAGCACGCCAACGAGCGCCACAACGATCACTTGCCGAGTCCAATGCACTCCTGCTTCTCCCCTCGCCTGCGCGGGCCACACCGCCATTCTTCATCCTCCCCGGAAGCGGTCGAGGATCAGGGAGCGGGCCGGCGCCTCGCCCTCGCTGAACGTCAGCGCCGCCAGCGCCCGCTTGGCCGCCGCCTCCGCCTCGTCCTTGCGGTCGCAGAACACGCGGGCGATCACGTCGCCCTTGGCCAGCCGGTCGCCGATCTGCGGCAGGAACTCCAGGCCGCAGCTGAGGTCCAGCGGGTCGTCCACCTGGCGGCGGGCGCCCTTCATGTCCGCCAGGGCGAGGCCCAGGGCGCGGCAGTCGACCTGGGCGAGCCAGCCGTCGCGGGGCGCCGTGATCTCGGTGGCCAGGGGCGCGGTCACGAGGCCGAAGTCCTCGCGGTCCGGGTCCAGGCGGCCGTCCTGGGCGGCCACCCAGGCCAGTAGGCGCGCGTAGGCCGAGCCGTCGTCCCAGGCGCCGCGCACCCGGGCGCGGGCGGCGGCAAGATCGGGCGCAAGGCCCGCGCCGCGCACCATCTCGGCAGTCAGCTCGGCGGTCAGCTCCACCAGATCGGCGGGCGCCCGTTCGCGGCCGCCCGGGCGCAGGGCCGCAAAGGCCTCGATGGTCTCGTGGGCGTGGCCGATCATGCGGCCCAGGGGCTGGTCCATGTCCGAGAACACGACGGCCATGGTGCGGCCGTAGCTGCGGCCGACCGCGACCAGCGCCGTGGCCAGCTCGCGGGCGCGCTCCAGGTCGGTCATGAAGGCGCCCGAGCCCGTCTTGAGGTCGATGACGATGGTGCGCGGGCCGGCGGCCAGCTTCTTGGACATGATGGACGCCGTGATCAGCGGCACGCAGTCCACCGTGGCGGTCACGTCGCGCAGGGCGTAGATGCGGCCGTCGGCCGGGGCGATGGCGCCGCTCTGGCCCACGATGGCGCAGCCCTCGTCAGCCACGATCTTCAGGAACTCGCGGTTGTCCATGTGGATGCGGTAGCCGGGGATGGCCTCCAGCTTATCCAGGGTGCCGCCGGTGTGGCCCAGGCCACGGCCCGAGAGCATGGGCACGCAGAGGCCGCAGGCCGCGGCCAGCGGCGCCAGCAGCAGGCTCACCTTGTCCCCCACGCCGCCGGTGGAATGCTTGTCCGCCGTGGGGGCCGGCAGGCCGGAGGTGTCCAGCTCCTCGCCGCTGCGCAGCATCGCCCCGGTCAGGGCGGCGGTCTCGGCCGGGGTCATGCCCCGGAACCAGACCGCCATCAGGAAGGCCGCCATCTGGTACTCGGGCACGGCGCCGGCGGTGAAGCCGTCCACCAGCGCGGTCAGCTGCGCCTCGTCCAGCTCGCGGCCCCGCTTCTTGGCCTCGATGATCTCCAGCACGTTCACGTTCACGCCTCCGGTCCGGGGCGGCGGTAGTCGCGGAAGGCGTGGGGCACCAACTCGGCCACCGTCAGCCGCAGCACCGGGCCGGCGGCGCCGCGTTCGCCGGCCATCAGCACGACGGCGTCGGGGGCGAACTCCAGCAGCACTTGGCGGCAGGCGCCGCAGGGAGGCGTGGGCTCGGGCCCGTCGGCGCAGACGGCGATCGCCGTGAAGGAGGTCACGCCGTCGGTGACCGCACGCACCACCGCCGATCGTTCGGCGCAGATGGACAGGCCGAAGCTGGCGTTCTCCACGTTGGTGCCCAGGTGGACGCGGCCGGCCGTGTCCAGCAGCGCCGCCCCCACCTTGAACCCCGAATAGGGCGAATGGCTGTGGGCGCGGACGGCGCAGGCCGCCTCGACCAGGTTCTGCTCGCGGTCGGTCACGGTCGGTCCCCCTTGGTCAGCAGCGGCAGGAAGCTCGCGCCCTTGCGGGGCGGGGCGGCGGCGAAGAAGTCACTGAAGGTGGCGGCCACGTCCATGAAACCCTCGCGCACGCCCAGGGGCACGCCGGGCTCGTGGCCCGCCAGGCGGGCCAGCAGGGGCACCTGCTCGCGGGAGTGGTCGGTGCTGGGGGTGGTGGGGTCGTTGCCGTGGTCGGCGGTGATCACCAGCAGCTCGCCCGGGCGCTGGCGTGCCAGGAACCCGCCCAGCCAGGCATCGCAGCGCTCGAGGCCGCCCTTCATGCCGGCGGGATCGTTGCGGTGGCCCCAGAGCATGTCGAAGTCCACGAGGTTCAGCAGGATCAGCTCGTCGCCGGCCGGCGCGGCCGCGCACAGCTCGTCCAGGCGGGCCATGCCCTCGTCGTTGCTCTTGGAGGCGAACGTCTCGTCGATGCCCACGCCCGCGTAGAGATCGTAGATCTTGCCGATGGAGCGGACCTTGACGCCCGCGGCCTGCAGCTGGGGCAGGATCAGGCCCGCGGGAGGCTCGACGGAATAGTCGTGCCGGTAGGGCGTGCGCTCGTAGGCGCCGCTTTCGCCGGTGAAGGGACGGGCGATGACGCGGCTGACCGCGTGGGGCGGCACCAGGATCGCCCGGGCGATTTCGCACACCCGGTACAGCTCCTCCAGGGGGCAGACGGCGTCGTGGGCGGCGATCTGGAAGACGCTGTCGGCCGAGGTGTAGACGATGAGCTTGCGCGTAGCGAGGTGCTCGTCCCCCAGCTCGGCGATGATGGCCGTGCCGCTGGCGGCCTTGTTGCCGAGCACGCCCCAGCCGGTGCGGCGGGTGAACTCGTCCAGCACCTCCGGCGGGAAGCCGTCCGGGTAGGTGGGGAAGGGCTCGGCGGTGACCAGGCCCATCAGCTCCCAGTGGCCGGTGGTGGAGTCCTTGCCCGCGGACACCTCCTGCAGGCGCCCCCAGGCGGCCAGGGGCGCCGCGGCCGGCACGACGCCCGCGATGGCGTGGATGTTGCCCAGCCCCAGGGAGGCGAGGTTGGGCGCCTCCACTCCCCCCACCACCCGGGCCATGTTGCCCAGGGTGTCGCTGCCCTGGTCGCCGTAGCGGTCGGCGTCCGGGGCGCCGCCGACGCCCAGGCCGTCCAACACGATGAGGATGGCTCGCGCCATGGTGCCGCTCCTTGGCCCGCGCGCCGGGTCCGCGGGCGCAACGGGATCAACCAAGGGTAGTTGCGGGCCCCGGGGCCCGTCAACCGGACTTCTCCTTGCCTGCGGCCCGGCGCCGCTTACAATGGCGTCCATGGCCGGCGACCTCTTCCACCCCGAGCAGCCCGC
>JBHEPC010000312.1:0-3438 GCA_046260475.1 Candidatus Krumholzibacteriia bacterium
CAACCCCATCGCGATGGTCCTGTCCGCCAAGATGATGCTGGACCACCTGGGCGAGACGGACATGGCCAAGCGGCTCGAGGACGCCGTGGCCGCGGTGATCGCCGAGGG
Source organism: Candidatus Krumholzibacteriia bacterium (assembly GCA_046260475.1). Classification (GTDB taxonomy): domain Bacteria; phylum Krumholzibacteriota; class Krumholzibacteriia; order LZORAL124-64-63; family LZORAL124-64-63; genus JACZKN01. The sequence continues at coordinate 109 of JBHEPC010000312.1, forward strand.
CAAGGCCCGCACCTACGACATGGGCGGCACGACCACCACCACGGGGATGGCGGAGGCGATCGCGGCCAAATGCTGACGGCACGGCCGGCGGCTTCAGACACGGCCCCGGGCGCTGCGGCGTCCGGGGCCGCCGCATAGCCGGTTGTGCTGGCCGTCCGCTGCGCTCCGCGTTAGTCTGGACCGGCAAAAGGGAGGAAGGCGATGGCCCGGAACAACCATGACGACCTGCTGCCCCGTCAGCCCATCCACCGCGTGGTGGATCCCGTGGCGCGCTTCCTGCACGTGGAAGCGGCCAGCGGCGTGCTGCTGCTGGCCTGCACCGCCGTGGCGCTGGTGCTGGCCAACAGCGCGGCCGCGGACTGGTACGCCGCCCTCTGGAAGACGCCCGTGGGCTTCTCCGTTGGCGACTTCAGCATGGTCCACTCCCTGAAGCACTGGATCAACGACGGGCTGATGGCCATCTTCTTCTTCGTGGTCGGGCTCGAGGTCAAGCGCGAGATGGTGCTGGGCGAGCTGCGGGACCCGCGCCGGGCCGCCCTGCCCGTGGCCGCGGCCATCGGCGGCATGATCGTGCCCGCGGGCATCTATTTGGCCCTGCAGGGGGGAGGCGAGGGGGCCCGCGGCTGGGGCATCCCCATGGCCACGGACATCGCCTTCGTGGTGGGGTGCCTGGCCGTGCTGGGCTCCCGCGTGCCGCGGATCCTGCGGGTGCTGCTGCTGACCCTGGCCATCGTCGACGACATCGGCGCCATCCTGGTGATCGCCATCGGCTACACCGAGTCCCTGGACCTGGCCATGCTGGGGCTGGCCTTCGCCGGGCTCGCCCTGGTCTGGATCCTGGGCCGCCTGGGCGCCCGCAGCTTCAGCGTCTACGTGGTGGTCGGCGCCGTGGCGTGGTTCGGCTTCCACGAGTCGGGCGTGCACGCCACCATCGCCGGCGTGCTGCTGGGCCTGCTCACCCCCGCGTCCACGTACCTGCCAACCAACGTCATCGGCAACCTGCTGCGCCGGGCCGACGAGACCCTGCACGGGGGCGAATGGGGGCATATGCCCCACCGCGCGGACACGGTGCACGGCCTCAGCTGCGCGGTGCGGGAGTCGATCTCGCCCCTGGAATACCTCGAAGCCCGCCTCCACCCCTGGTCGAGCTTCGTGATCATGCCGGTCTTCGCCCTGGCCAACGCGGGCGTGGCCTTCTCCGTGGCCGATTTCGCCCAGCCGGTGGCCGTGGCCGTGATGGCGGGCCTGGTGGTGGGCAAGCCGGTGGGGATCCTGCTGCTGAGCTTCCTGGCCGTGCGCCTGGTCACCCGGGGCCTGCCCGAAGGGCTGACCTGGCCGGCGTTGGCGGGGGGCAGCTTCCTGGCCGGAATCGGCTTCACGATGGCCCTGTTCATCGCCGGATTGGCCCTGGACGGCGCGACCCTGGACGCGGCCAAGGTCGGGGTGCTGGGCGCCTCGGCCCTCGCCGCCCTCGTGGGGATGGGCCTGCTGGTGGCGGTCCTGCCCCGGGGGCGGTAGCGGCTGCGTCCGCTGGATCCGCGCAGCCTGCCGCCGCGGGGGACGCAGGCCGGAGCCTTCCTGGCTCCGGCCTGCTCGGCGTCCGGGCCCTTCCGCCATCCCTGGCTCCAGGGCCCTCCCGACGCCCCCGCGGCGGCAGACCGCGCGGATCCAGCGGACGCACCGCTACCGCCCGACCATGCCGCAACCGATGGTTGCGGAACACCTCACCGTGCGATTTCGGGGCGGGTTGCGCGGGCGGCTCGCCCGTTTGCTATTTCAACCGGCCACCTTTGGGGATGTTGCGCGGCGCTGCCGGTGGTGAGGTGGGGTTTGCCCTGCCGGGGGCGTCTGAAGGCCCCTGAAGCCATGGATGGCGTAAGGGGCCGTAAGCCGAGCGGGCCGGCACCAGGATGGTGCCGGCCCGCGCCCCCCGGCAGGGCGCACGCCCCACCTCACCACCGGCAGCACAGCCGCCTACATCCCCCAAAGGTGCATGGTATTGACGTCCCGCCCCATCAGCTTCAGGTAGTAGAAGAGCTGCGCCTTGTGGCTCTGCATATGCATCACCATACCGAGCAGGTGCTCGCCCAGGGCGCAGGGGCGGTTCGGGTCCCAGGGCGCGGCCAGCCTGGTGGTCTCCAGGGCGTCCTCGCCGGCCTGGGCGACCATGGCCAGGGCCACCTGCTTGTCCTTGGCCAGCTGCTCGCGGGCCTCGGCCACGGCGCCGACGGTGGGCAAAGCCTCGGCCGGAGGCAGCATGGACTCGCCTTCGGACGCTTCGGTGCGTTCGCCGGGCTCGGCGCCCTCGGGGATCCCCCAATCGCCGGTGACGAAACCTTGGCAGCAGGCGCCGCAGGCGTTGGTCAGGTGCATCAGCAGCTGGCCGGTGGTCATCCAGTTGGTGCCGGTGGCGGGTTTCCAGCCCAGGTCGGCGTCCCCGACCATGGCCATCAGGGCGTCGACGTTCCGGTACTCGTTCTCGATGGCTCCGTTGAGCAGAGCGGTCCACTTCATGGGCGATCTCCTTGGTTCGGCTCGTGCCGGTGGTCGGGGACGGACCGGCAATCTAGCACGAACAAAGGCGAAAGAAAAGCGAATATTCCTGCCCGCTACCGCCCTCCGAAACGGGCCCCGATCCAGCCGGCGATGGTGTCCAGGACCGCCGGCGCCATGGTCTGCTCGATCTGGCCGTACTCGGCGGGCAGGCCGCTGGCCGCCTCCTGGAACAGGTGGTTCAGGCCCGGCAGGCGCAGGGCGGTCACGTCCGGGTTGCCGGCCTCGGCCAGGACGTTCTTGATCTCGGTCAGGTTCTGGTCCGCGTCCACCTGCAGGTCGCGCTCGCCGTTGAGGGCCAGCACCGGGCAGGAGACCTGGCGCAGGGCCACGCGGGGGTCGAGGGTCAGGGCATAGCGGAACCACGGGGTCAGGACGCCCTGGAGGCCGGCGTCGACCGCCGTCGCCAACTCGGCCTCGTCCGCGGGCTCGCCCGCAAGGGCGGTGGCCTCGCGCTGGGCAGCTTCCAGCGCCGTGCGCACCGCCATGCTGTCGGCGCCCACGCGCAGGAGGTCGAAGACCAGCGCGTTCTGCGCCTGCGCCTGGGCGATGGCTGCCGGGTCGGCGCCCGCCGCGGCCATGATCAGCTCCTGCTGCCGCTCGACCACCGCCGACTTCGCCGACGACGCCCTGGCCGGCGTGCGCTTCCTGCGCTCGCGGCCGGAGATCGCCCCCGGACGCATCGGCCTGATCGGCCACAGCGAAGGCGGCATCGTGGCGCCCCTGGCGGCGACCCGCGCGCCCGACGAGGTGGCGTTCCTGGTGCTGCTGGCGGGC
>JBHEPC010000284.1:0-7357 GCA_046260475.1 Candidatus Krumholzibacteriia bacterium
CTCAGCCCTGCCTCCCATGCATCAGCTGGTCGAACGCCTCCTTCATCCCCTTCTGCAGGGCCTGCACGTCCTTGGCCGCCCACTGGTCCTGGTCCTCGCGGATGAACGACGTCTTGTCCACCCGGTTGTCGAAGCGGCCCAACGGCAGGTGGAACGCCTGGCCGTCCCGCTCGACGCGCACCGTGTCGGGCCTGTCCGACTGCTCCAGCAGCCAGGCCATGTCGTCGCAGCCGTAGTCGCCGTACATCACGGCCATGGGCACGCCGTGGTGCAGGATGCTGCCCGGGTCGTCCGGATCGGTGCGGGCGGTGTTCTTGCGCCGCGATTCCTCGGGCGTGACCCAGATGTACAGGATCGACGCCTTGGCCAGGATGGCCGGCGAGAGCTGGGCCAGGCTGTGCTTGTAGCCGAAGGGCCGGGGCAGGGGCAGGGGCGAGCCGTCGGCGCCGCCGCGGGCGAACTCGATGACCACCGTCTTGCCTTCGAGCGTGTCCGGCACCTGGGCCACCTTGTCCTGCAGCAGGGTGCGCGCCTCGGCCTCGATGGGGGCGGCGATCTCCTTGCGCAGGGCCGCAGGCAGCTTGGCCAGCACCGCCTCGCCGCCGCAGCGCTCGCGCGCCCGGTCGATGCGCTCGAAGAGCCACAGGGCCGCCGACTCCGGCGCCGGCCGGCGGCCGGCCACCACGTCGTCGTAGTCCTCGTTCATCAGCTCGATCAGGGTCAGCCAGTCGACGGGGTTGCGGAAGGGCAAGGCCGGCGAGATGAAGAACGCGCCCTCGTGGCCGCGGGCGGTCAGCTCGTCGCTGACCCGGCGCATGATGTGCACGTAGGGGAAGTCGTCCAGCTGCACGGTGTGGCCGATGCCGAACTGCTCGTGGCACTGCGCGGGGGTCAGGCTGGCCAGGTAGCGGCGGACCTCGGACTTGCCGCTGGCAGGCAGGGCCAGCAGCAAGAGGACATCGATGTGCTTGGGCATGGGTCGTCCTTTCGGGCGGATGCTCGCAGGGGGCGCATTCTCGCGCAATTCTCGCTCAATCGGCTAGTAAACGCCCAACGGGGCCAAAGGTCAAGGCGGCTTGGCCACGCCGGGCCACGGGCGGCCCGCCCCTGGCGGCGAACGGTGTTTGGGGCTTCATTTTGGACGTTCAATCTCCGCATTCGGTTCCGGCAAGGGAGGCATTGATGAAGACCATCCTGGCGGTGGTGGCGGTCCTGGTGGCCGGCCTGGTGGCGGCGGCCCCGGCGGCCCTGGTCGAGCAGAAGGTCACCTACGAGCACGCGGGCACGACCCTGCAGGGCCTGCTGGTCTACGACGACGCGCTGGAGGGCCAGCGCCCCGGCGTCCTGGTGGTCCACCAATGGCTGGGCCTGACGGACAACGAGCGCATGCGCGCCCGCATGCTGGCCGAACTGGGCTACGTGGCCCTGGCGGCCGACATCTACGGCCAGGGCGTGCGCCCGGCCAACGTCCAGGAGGCCCAGGCCGAGGCGGGCAAGTACTACGCCGACCGCGCCCTCTTGCGCGGGCGCCTGGCCGCCGGCCTGGCGCAGCTGAAGGCCCTGGCCGTGGTGGACCCGGACAGGGTGGCGGCCATCGGCTACTGCTTCGGCGGCGGCGGCGTGCTCGAACTGGCCCGCAGCGGCGCCGACCTGGCCGGCGTGGTCAGCTTCCACGGCAGCCTGGACACGCCCCTGCCGGCGGGGCCGGGGGACGTGAAGGCCGCCATCCTGGTCTGCCACGGGGCGATCGACCCCTACGTCAAGCCCGAGGCGGTGCAGGGCTTCGTCCAGGAGATGGAGGCCGCCGGTGCGGACTACCAGCTGATCATGTACGCCGGCGCGGTGCACGCCTTCACCCAGAAGGGCGCCGGCGACGATCCGTCCCGGGGCGCGGCCTACGACGCGGCGGCGGACCGGCGCTCGTGGCGGCATATGCAGGATTTTTTCGCCGAGATCTTCAAATAGGCGTCCGGCAGGGCGGCAGCAAAAGGGCGCGGCCCCGCGGCCGCGCCCTTCGCATTCGCCGCCGCCGCGCCCCTAGTCTCCCTTGAGCGCCCCCCGCACGTACTCCCGCCGCATCAGCGCGATGTTCTCGATGGAGATCTCCTTGGGGCAGACCGCCTCGCACTCGCCGTGGTTGGAGCAGTCGCCGAAGCCCTCCTGGTCCATCTGCGCCACCATGGCCAGGGCCCGCCGGCCGCGCTCCAGCTCGCCCTGGGGCAGGCGCGCCAGCTGGCTGATCTTGGCGCTGACGAACAGCGAGGCCGAGGCGTTGGGGCAGGCGGCCACGCAGGCGCCGCAGCCGATGCACGCCGCGACGTCCATGGCCTTGTCGGCGTAGTACTTCGAGACCGGCACGGCGTTGCCGTCGGGGGCCGAGCCCACGTTGGCCGACACGTAGCCGCCCTGCTGCTGGATGCGGTCGAACGCGGTGCGGTCGACCACCAGGTCCTTGATGACGGGGAAGGGGGCGGCGCGGAACGGCTCGACGGTGATGGTCTCGCCGTCCTTGAACCCGCGCATGCGCACCTCGCAGGTGGTGGTCGCGGCGTGGGGCCCGTGGGCCGTGCCCTTGATCACCAGGCCGCAGGTGCCGCAGATGCCCTCGCGGCAGTCGCTGTCGAACTCGACCGCCTCCTCGCCCTTCTTCACCAGATCCTCGTTCAGGATGTCGAGCATCTCGAGGAAGGACATCGCCGGCTGGATGTTCTGCACCGTGTAGTCGACGAACTTCCCGGTCTTGGCGCCCCGGGCCTGCCGCCAGATCTTCAGGTGGATGGTCATACCCTTGTCGCTCATGGCCAACCTTCCTCTATTTGTAGGACCGGGTCTTCAGTTCCACGTTCTCGAAGGCCAGGTCCTCCTTGTGCATGACCGGTTCCTGGTCCTCGCCGGTGTACTCCCAGGCCGAGACGAAGCAGAAGTTCTGGTCGTCCCGCTTCGCCTCGCCGTCCTCGGTCTGGTGCTCGTTGCGGAAGTGGCCGCCGCAGGATTCCTCGCGCATCAGGGCGTCACGGGCCATCAGCTCGCCCAGCTCGAGGTAGTCGGCCAGGCGGGCCGCCTGCTCCAGCTGCTTGTTCAGGTCGGTGTCCGTGCCCGAGAGGGCCAGCTCGTGCCAGAACTGCCCGCGCAGCTCGCGGATACGGCTGATGGCCTCCTTCAGGCCGGCACCGTCGCGGGCCATGCCCACCTTGTCCCACATCACGCGGCCCAGGTCCCAGTGGATCTCGCGCACGGTGCGGTGGCCCTTGATCGCCAGCAGGCGCCGCATCAGCTGCTGCACCTCGTCCTCGACCGCGGCGAAGGCCGGGTGGTCGGTCTTGACCATCTGCAGCTTCGCCCCGGCCAGGTAGCTGGCCACCACCCGCGGCACCACGAAGTAGCCGTCGGCCAGGCCCTGCATCAGGGCGCTGGCGCCCAGGCGGTTGGCGCCGTGGTCGGAGAAGTTGGCCTCGCCGGCGACGAACAGGCCCTCGATGGTCGACTGCAGGTTGTAGTCCACCCACAGGCCGCCCATGGTGTAGTGGGGGGCGGGGTAGATCATCATCGGCACCTGGTAGGGATTGTCGCCGATGATCTCCTCGTACATGTTGAAGAGGTTGCCGTAGCGGTCGGCCACCACGTCGCGGCCCAGCCGGCCGATGGCCTCGGCGAAGTCCAGGTACACCGAGTAGGGCGACATGTAGGCGTGCTTGCCGGCGTCGCACTCCACCTTGGCCGCCCGGGCCGCGATGTCGCGGGGCACCAGGTTGCCGAAGGCCGGATAGCGGCGCTCCAGGTAGTAGTCACGCTCGTTCTCGGGGATGTCCGTGGGCCGGCGGGTGTCGCCGGGCTTCATCGGCACCCACACGCGCCCGTCGTTGCGCAGCGATTCGCTCATCAGGCTGAGCTTGGACTGGTAGTCGCCCATGTGGGGCACGGCGGTCGGGTGGATCTGGGTGTAGCAGGGATTGCTGAACAGGGCGCCGCGCCGGTGGGCCCGCCAGATGGCCGTCGCGTTGCAGTTCACGGCGTTGGTCGACAGGTAGTAGACCGGGCTGTAGCCGCCCGTCGCCAGCACCACCGCGTCGGCGGCGTAGCGCTTGATCTCGCCCGTCGTCAGGTCGCGGGCGATGATGCCGCGGGCCCGGCCGTCGACCAGCACCAGGTCCAGCATCTCGTGCCGGGGGAACATCTTCACGGTGCCGGCCTCCACCTGGCGGCAGAGCGCGCTGTACACGCCCAGCAGCAGCTGCTGGCCGGTCTGGCCCCGGGCGTAGAAGGTGCGGCTGACCTGCACGCCGCCGAAGGAGCGGTTGGCCAGGGTGCCGCCGTACTCGCGGGCGAACGGCACGCCCATCGCCACGCACTGGTCGATGATCCCGGTCGAGAGCTCGGCCAGGCGGTAGACGTTGGCCTCGCGGGAGCGGTAGTCGCCGCCCTTGATGGTGTCGTAGAACAGGCGCTCGATGCTGTCGCCGTCGTTCTGGTAGTCCTTGGCCGCGTTGATGCCGCCCTGGGCCGCCACCGAGTGGGCGCGCCGGGGCGTGTCCTGGATGCAGAAGTTCAGCACGTTGTAGCCCAGCTCGCCCATGGTCGCGGCGGCGCCGCCGCCGGCCAGGCCGGTGCCCACGACGATGACCGTGAACTTGCGCCGGTTGCCGCCGGGGGCGACCAGCGGGTTGTCCATCTTGTGGCGCTCCCACTTCAGGGCCAAGGGGCCGGCGGGGATCTTGGCGTCGAGCTTGTGGTTGGTGCTCATCCTAGTGACCTCCCGGCTGGGTCAGGTACATGTAGATGGGCAGGATGATGAACCCGACGGCGATCACCACGGCCACCACCCGCGCCAGGTTCTCCAGCAGCGGCAGGTAGCGGTCGTTGGCCCAGCCCAGGGACTGGAACGAGCTCCAGAAGCCGTGCCGCAGGTGCAGGCCCAGCAGGATCATGGCAACCACCGTGAAGATCACGAAGCCCAGGCTGGCGAAGACCTCGTCCACCACCTTGTACAGGTCCTTGTGGCCCTCCGCGGTCAGGGTGTGGGGGTTGCCGCCGTTGAACTTGAACAGGAAGATGTGGCCGATGACGAACACCAGCAGGATGGCCCCGGTGTAGATCATCGACTTGGAGGCCAGGCTCTTGCGGCTCTTGCCGCCGGCGTCCTTGGCGTACTTGTAGCCCTGCTCCCGCGCCTTGCGCTTGTCCGTCCACGCCACCGTCACGGCGGCCACGATGTGAAACAGGAACACGGCGATGATGTAGACCTCGAAGGCGTAGATCAGCCAGCCGTGCACCGCGGACTCGAGGAAGTGGGCGTATTCGTTGAAGGCGTGGGGGCCGATCAGGAGGGTGAAGTTGCCCAGCAGGTGCACGCAGACGAACCCGAAGAGGGCCAGCCCGGTGATGCCGGTGATCACCTTCTTGCCGATCGAAGACCAGGCGATCGCGCCGAAGGAAGCCATGGATGGTACTCTCCTGCGTGGTGAGCCAAGAGCAGACGGGCGAACGGCAGACATGCGAACGTGCGAAATTAGAACATAATCGACCGCGAAGGACAGCACAAAAATTGACAGGTCGGCCGTAAATCAATACGGGAACAGTACATATTACGGCGCGGCCAACGCCCGGCGGGCCAGCGCGGTCATGACCGCGACCCCGGGCTGCAGCAGGGTGTCGGGGAAGTCGTAGGCCTCTGCGTGCAGGGCCGGATGATCGTGGCCGGCGCCCAGGCCGAACATGGCACCCCGGCCCAGGGCGGCCAGCGTCCCGAAGTCCTCCGACCAGTGGAAGGGGCTCTCGGCGGGCGCGTCCACCTCGAGCCGGGTCCCGTGGGCGGCGCCCGCGACCAGCGACGCTGCTTCGGGATCGTTCCAGGTCACCGGGAACTCCTCCGACCAGGAGGTGGCACCGTCCAGGCCGTGGTCCGCCGCCACGCGGCCGGCCAAGGCCTCGGCTTCGGCCTTCAAGCGGGCCAACACGCCAGGGTCGGCGGCGCGCAGGGTGGCCAGGACCTCGGCGTCTGCGGGGGTGGTGCCGAAGCGGGGCGCGCCCAGGCGCGCGTGGACCACCGTCACCAGGCACAGCTCGTCCCGCCGCTCGAAGGGGATGGGCAGGCAGGCCAGGCCGGTCACCAGCTCGGCCATGGCCCGGTCCGGGTTGCGGCCCTGTTCGGGGTAGGCGGCGTGGCTGGTGGCGCCGCGCAGGTGGACCGTCAGCCCGGCGCTGCCGGCGCACAAGGCGCCCGCGCGCACGAGCACCCGGCCGGCGGGGTAGCCGGGCAGGTTGTGCAGGGCGAAGAGCCAGTCGGGCCCCAGGGCCAGGAAGCGCGGGTCGGCCGCCACCTTGGCCGCCCCTTGGCCCGTCTCTTCGGCCGGTTGGAAGAGCAGGACGACGCGGCCGCCTGCGGGCGGGGCGGCGGCCAGCTCCCGCGCCACCCCCAGCAGGATGGCCATGTGCCCGTCGTGGCCGCATTTGTGGGCGCAGCCCGGCGTGCGCGAGGCGTGGTCCAGGGCGAGGGTCTCGGGGATGGGCAGGGCGTCCAGCTCGGCCCGCAGCACCACCGTGGGCCCGGGCGCGGCGTTCGGCGCCGCGAACACCGCCGCCACGCCGTGGCCGCCCAGGCCGGTCAGCAGCCCGGTGGGCGCGCAGGCCCGCAGGAGTTCGGCCACCGCGGCCGCCGTGGCGGCCTCGGCGCCCGAGGGCTCGGCCAGGGCGTGCAGGCGGCGGCGCAGGGCGACCAGGTCGAGGTCGGCCGTGCTCATCGTCCCGCCACCGCCGAAGAGGTCCAGGCTGGGGTGCCAACCGGTGGCGTCGTGCTCGCCGTAGTGCTGGTGGATGCGTGGGCCGGCGCCCGCCGGCGCGGGTTCCATGATCTCCCACCAGGTGGCGTCCAGGTCCAGTCGCCGCAGGTCCAGCAGCCCGCGCACGGCCGGGCCCAGGGTCTGGCCCGTCAGCTGCTCGACGATGCCGCCCAGCAGGACGTAGCCCGTGTCCGAGTACGAGAACGTGTCCCCCGGCGCGGCCACCGGATCACCCCACTCGGCGCACAGCCGCACCTGCTCGTCGGCCGTCCAGACGCGCCGCGGGTCGGCCAGGATGGCCTCTTCGTAGCGGGGAGCGGCCGGGTGCTCGAACAGCCCGCCGGTGTGGCCCCAGGCCTGGTGCCCGGCGAGCTCGGCGCGGATCAGGCCCAGGCGGTAGGACGGCGTGCCGCGGCCGGTCATCCGCGCCAGGGAGGCCGCCTCGTGCAGCACCTCGCCCTGCAGCAGGCGCCGCATGAACCAGGCCAGATCCCGGGCATCGCTCACCAGGCCGCCGCCGCCGAAGAGGTCCAGGCTGGGGTGCCAGCCGGTGGCGTCGTGCTCGCCGTAGTGCTGGTGGA
>JBHEPC010000348.1:0-5095 GCA_046260475.1 Candidatus Krumholzibacteriia bacterium
GGCGGCTGCAATGGCCGTAAACAGTTAGGTAACCCAACCCGTGCTGGATTTCAACAAAGTTTCCCAGGTACTCGTCCGTTCCGGTCCGGACCACGGTGCCGGCGCCCGCCGCCACGATGGGCGTGGCCTCGTTGCCGGCGATGTCGAGGCCCACGTGGGGCTGGATGCCCCGGGCCGCATTCCCGGCAACATACTCCTGGGTGACCGGACCCGCCGCCGGCCAGCGGGACGGCGCCGGGGTCACGGCGATGGCCGCGGCCCGGCGCATGCCCTCGGCTGCGGAACCCGGCGCGCGCTCGAGCCACGCGGCCAGGGAATCGGCGGCGACCGGATCGACGCCCTCGACCCCGAGCATCACCAGCAGCTGCTCCTGCATGCGGCGCAGGTCCTCCAGTTCGGTGGCCAGGGCGCGGGCCGTGCGGGCGCCCGTCTCGGCCGCGGCCAGATCCCGTTCCAGCTGGCCGATCCTTTGCCGGTCGTCGGCCCGCCCGGCGAACACGATCATCAACGCCGCCACGAGGACCGCCGCCACCGCACCCAGCACCAGCAGCGTCAGGACCATGCCCCGGGAGATGGCGTACTCGCGGGTCCGCCCCCCGTCGGGCATCAGCAGGATGCGCGTGTGCCTGGGAATGCCCACGTTATCGGTGCTCCGTCCCTGTCATGCCCCGTCATCCAGCAGCGCGGTCCGGGCCACGGCCTCGCGGGCCCGCGGCAGCCACACCCGGAAGGTCGTCCCCCGGCCGGGCGTGCTGTCCAGCTCGATGCGGCCGCCGTGCTCATGCACGATCCGCGCCACGATCGACAGGCCCAGGCCCGTGCCCTTGCCGTAGTCCTTGGTGGTGAAGAAAGGCAAAAAGACGCTGGCCTGTTGCGAGGGCGGGATGCCCTCGCCGGAGTCGGTGAAGGTGACCAGCAGCTCGCCCGGGTCCGCATCCTCCAGGGCGATGGTGATGCGGCCGCCCTGCGGCATGGCGTCCACCGAGTTGGCCATGAGGTTGAAGAAGACCTGCGACAGCTCGTTGCGGTTGCCGTAGACCCAGGGCTCGATGGGGGCCTGCACGTCGATATGCACGTTGGCGATGTTGAGGTTCTTCTCCATCAGGAAGACCGTCTCGTCGACCGACTCCACCAGGTTCATGCGCGAGCGCTCGCTGCCCGTGGGGCGCGCGAAGTTCAACAGGCCCTTGATGATGCCGCGGCACTGCTCGGTCTGGCGGATGATGCGGCGCACGTCGTCGGCCTGGTCCTCGTCGCAGGTGGAGTCCTCCAGCATCTGCGCCGACAGGAGGATCGAGCCCAGCGGCGTGTTCAGCTGGTGGGCGATACCGGCGGCCAGCTGGCCGATGCCCGCCAGCTTCTCGGTCTCGCCCATGCGCGTTTCCAGCTGCTTCTCCGAGGTGATGTCCCGGGCGATCACCACGAACGAGCCCGCGCCCGCACCCTCGGCGGCCGGGCCGGAGTCGGGCCGGATGGCCGACACCGTCAGGTTCACCGTGCGTGGCGGCCCGGCCGCCGCACCCAGCTGCACCTCGTAGGTGAGGCTGCGGCCGGTGCGGCGCACGTCGCCGAAGATCTGCTCCACGCGCACGTCCCCGGCCTGCTGCAGACCCAGCTCCAGTTCCTCGAGGTTGCGGCCCAGGGCGTTGCGCCGCGGCAGGTGGAAGAGCTGCTCGGCCATCTTGTTCCATTCCTGCACGCAGCCGTCCTCGTCGAGCAGGAAAATGGCCTCGCCGGCGTGGTTGATGATGTTGCGGTACTTGGCCTCGCTGCGGCGCAGGCGCAGGCCCGCCAGCTCGTTCATGCTCAGGCGGTAATACGAGCTCCAGCCCAGCACCAGCACGAAGAACTGGAAGAGACCGTCGCCCAGCAGGTCGGTCAGGACGTGGCCGTCGCGCCACGCGCGCGCCCAGAGGGTGCGCCAGGAGCCGGTCTCGCGGAAGTGGTCGTCCAGGCCGGCGAGGAGAAAGACGACGAAGACGACCGACGCCGCGGTCAGCGCGTACCGGAACAGGCGCAGCCTCTGCGCCCGGCCCGGCCGCAGCCGGCGCTTCGGGATCCTCACAGGTCCGTGTCCACGCCCATCATCTTCAGCAGGCGGACGAGATCGTCGTCGCCGTAGAAGCGCAGGCTGATGGTGCCCTTGCCGGTCTTCGCGTCGCGTTCGATCACCGTGGGCGAGCCGAAGGTCTGCTCGACGCGCTCGCGCAGGGCGCGGATCGCCGGATCGCCGCCGGCCGCACCGGCGGTGCTCGTGCGCCGCCGGCGGGGCTTGGCGCCGCCGCTTTGGACCCGGCGCTCGATCTCGCGCACCGACAGGCCGCGGCTGGCGCCGAGCTTCCCCAGCTGCACCCGGCCCGGCCCGGCGGGCAGGCCCAGCAGCGCCTTGGCGTGACCGGCGCTCAGGCGCCGGTCCTGAATCAGGGCCAGGATCTCGGGCTCCAGGGTCAGGATGCGCAGCAGGTTGGCCACGCTGCTGCGCTTCTTGCCCAGCATCTCGGCCAGTTCCTCCTGGGTGGCGCCGTAGGCGTCCATCAGGTTGCGGTAGGCCTCGGCCTCCTCGATCGTGCCCAGGTCCTCGCGCTGGATGTTTTCCAGCAGCGCCACCTTCAGGGCCTCGGTCTCGGCGTAGCTGCAGACCAGGGCCGGCACCTGGGCCAGCCCGGCCAGGCGGGCGGCGCGCACCCGGCGCTCGCCGGCCACCACGCAGTAGTCCACGGCGCCGGACCGGGCGGGGCTGTCGGCGTGGGGGACGGCCCGCTCGCCCGCCTCCAGCCGCCGCACGAGCACCGGCTGCAGCACGCCGACCTGCCTGATGGACGCCGCCAGTTCTTCTAAACCGTTGTGGTCAAATGTTTTACGTGGCTGGTCGGGGTTGAAGCCGATGGTGTCGAGGTCCAGGCGGCGCACCGCGTCGGCATCCGCGGGCGCCACGGGCCCGCCCCTCATGTCGGCGCCCTGGATCAGGGCCGACAGCCCCTTGCCCAACACTCGGTCCTTGCTCATGGGGTCGGTCCTCCTCGGGGGCGCCCCGGGGTCAGGGGTTGTGGGCGATGACCTCGGCCGCCAGGTCAAGGTAGCTCTTCGAGCCGGTGCACTCCACATCGTACAGCAGGATGGGCTTACCGAAGGACGGTGCCTCGCTCAGGCGCACGTTGCGGGGGATCTTGGTCGCGTACACCGTTTCGCCGAAGAAGTCGATGGCCTCCTCGGCCACCTGGTTGGAGAGCTTCAGCCTCCGGTCGTACATGGTCAGCAGCACCCCCTCCAGGCGCAGGTCCGGGTTGAGGCTGCGCTGCACAAGTTGCACCGTGCTAAGGAGTTGGCTCAGGCCCTCGAGGGCGTAGTATTCGCACTGGATGGGAATCAGCACCGAATCGGCGGCCGTAAGGGCGTTCAGGGTCAGCAACCCCAGGCTGGGCGGCGTGTCGATGACGATGAAGTCGTAGCGGCTTTTCAGGGGGCGCAGGACCTTCTTCAGGAAGTGCTCACGGCGCTCCTCGCCCACCAACTCGATCTCCGCGCCCGCCAGGCGGCGGTCCGACGGCATCAGGTCCATGAACCCCAGCGGAGTGCTCTGGATCGCTTCCTTGTCGGTGGCGGAGCCGAGCATGAACTCATAACTCGTAGATCCGTTGGGTGTTATACCAACACCACTGGTGGCGTTGCCCTGGGGGTCGAGATCGACGACCAGGACCCTCTTTTCGGCCACCGCCAGGCTGGCGCCCAGGTTGACCGCGGTCGTGGTCTTGCCCACGCCGCCCTTCTGATTGGAAATCGAGATGATCTTGCCCACGGTGACCTCGGGTTCGGCTGGAACCGGACGGTGCCGGACGGTTTCGGATGTGGCTTGCGACGGAGCTGCGCAGGAGGGCCAATGTACCGCCTCTGAGCGGGTGCCGTCAAGACGGACGCAGTTGCGGGAGGTGTTTGTTCCACGTGGAACAATGAGGAACAATGGGGAGGCCGCGACCCCTGCTCGGGGCGATGTTCCACGTGGAACATCCCGCAAAGACCGTTCAAGCCACGTCGCGGACGTAGGTGCACACCACCAGGGCCACATCGGCCCCCTGCGGCCCTACCACAGGCAAAACGGCAGCGGAATCGCCCCGCCAGGGCCCCGTGGCGCCCCCTGCGGCGCCCCAGCCCAGCGCGGCTGCCAGGTCGGGCGACCACACCTCGTCCGGGGGATGGAAACGGGCGATGACGACCCGGCCCGGAAGTGACCCCGAACCCTGCCGCAGGGCAGCCATCCCCGCCAGGACCGCCGGATCCTTCAGCCGCAAGGCCTTGAGGGAAACGAGGGCCGTGTCCCGAAGCGTGGCCGGAGAGGCGGCCACATCCCCCCAACGCCCGCATAGCACGCCGTAGGCCGGCGATCCCCCCAGGCGGGCGACCCGCTCCAGGAACCAAGCCCGCTTGTCCCGGGGCTCGACCAGCCAGGATTCGGTGCCGGCGTCCTGGCGGATGAGCCTTTCGTGCCAAACGAAGCCGGGAAGTCCGGCGCCGGCGCCCAGGTCACAATAAAGCAGGGGGCCGCGGCAGAGCTCGGGATAGGCGCCCAGCAGGGCCGTCAAAGCCCGGTCGCACTGGTCGATCAGGGCGTCCAGGCGCCCGGCCGGTTGCTGCCGGGAGATGAGGTTGATCCGGCGGTTCCAGCGCAGGACCTCGGCGCGGTAGGCGGCCAGGGTCGCCGCGAAGTGGTCGGCGCCCTCAGCCATCGCCGGCCTCGCCCGCGGCTTCGTCGGCCGGGGCGCCATCTGCCGCAGTTGCCGCCGCAGCCGCAGCCGCAGCCCCCCGATGCCGCCGCACCACCACCGCCAGCACGGCCAAGTCGCCAGCCCGCACGCCGTCGATGCGGCTGGCCTGGCCCAGGGTCGCGGGGCGGACACGGGCCAGCTTCTCCCGGGCCTCGACGCTGAGCGCGGTGACGCCGCGGTAGTCCAGGTCGCTGGGCAGATCCAGGTTGCCCAAGTGCTCCTGATTCTGTAAGAGCTTGCCGTGCTTGCGGATATAGCCCTCGTAGCGGACAGAATTCTCCACCTGGGCCAGGGCGGCGGCGGCGTGGCGGGGGCTGCCCGCGGCGGTGCTCAGC
>JBHEPC010000382.1:0-3154 GCA_046260475.1 Candidatus Krumholzibacteriia bacterium
CCACCGACAAGACCAGCATCAGCGGCACCTCGCGCCGCCGCAGGGCCGCCTCCACCTTCACCGGCTGCAGCACCGCCGCCAGACCCAGGATCAGCCCGAGATTCGCCACGTTCGAGCCGATCACGTTGCCCAGGGCGATGCCGCTGTTCCCGCGCAGGGCGCCCATCAGGGAGACGAAGAGCTCGGGGGCCGAGGTGCCGAAGGCCACCACCGTCAGGCCCACCACCACCGCCGGCACGCCCAGGGCGGCCGCCACCCGCGTGCCGCCGACCACCAGCACCCAGGCGCCGCCGATGAGCACGGCCACTCCGGCAGCGAACAGCAGCAGCGACAGGATCACCGCACGCTCCCCGCATCCAGCAGCGCCGCCGCCCGCACCGGCGAGGCCTCGCTGCCCGCCAGCTTCAATGGCAGCACCAGCAGGGTGAACGGCGCCTCGGGCAACCGGTCCAGCCCCGCCAGGTTCTCGATGTTGATCATGCCCGCGGCGGCGCACAGGTCGTGGGCCCGGTGCCCTGCGTGGGGGTCCAGGCTGGGCGTGTCCAGGCCCGAGCCCTTGAGCCCGGCCGCGGCCAGGCGCCGCGCCAGCTCCTCGCCGTAGAACGGCCACTCGCGGTAGTAGCGGTCGGTGCCCCAGTGGCGATCCCAGCCGGTGCAAAAGAGCACGAAGTCCAGGCCCGTCAGGGCGACGCCGTCCAGCAGCGCGGCGTCCAGCGGCCCGGCCGCCTGGCCCGCCGGCGCCCGCACCACCCTTGCCCGCCCGGCGAAGGCGTCCAGGGGCAACTCCTCCACTGGCCGCTCGCCGGCCTTGAAGTGCAGGGCCAGGTCGATGTGGGTGCCCACGTGGCAGCCGAACTCCAGGGCGCTGGACATGTGGCTGTCCTTGCCGTGCTCGCTGCGCCGGTGGATGGCCAGCGGCTGCCGGTCCCCCGGCCACTGGGCCATGCCCGGCACGATGGTGTGGCTCAGGTCGATCAGCTGCAAACCGTTCGTCCTTCCGGGCCGCCGGGCCCGCGGCAGGGGAATCAGGTGCCCGAGGCGAAGGTGTCCACGCGGATCTCGCGGGTGACGGCCCCCACCTCGAATTCGGAGGCGAACAGGATGCGCTCAGCCACGTCCAGCAGCTCGACCACGCCGCCCTCGCTGCCCGAGACCGCGGCCACCGCCAGGAACACCCGCTGCTGCCGGTCGGCCGGCCCCACCTGGGCCGCGGCGAGGTCGCGGTTGCGCAGGCGTTGGACCACCGCCCGCAGCGGCGCGCGCCGGTCCTTCAGGCTGCGGGCCCCCGGAAGGACCAGGTCGGCCACCAGGGTGCCGGTGTAGGTGCGCACATCGTCCATGACCGCCTCCGACCGGGCCAAAAGTACTGGAATACAAGCGATTTGTCATGGACGATCGGCGATCCGACCGCCGCGGGGCGCAATCGGCGCGAAAGGACCGCCCCGCCGGGCCGAAAAGTCCCCGGGAGGGCCGCCCCCGCGGTCCGGCTTGCCGGGCGGTCCCCGGCTCGACTAGGATGGTGACCATGACCACGGCCGCTTCCGCACCGCCGCGCCGTCCCGGCGCCCGCCGCACGGCGTGGGCTGGTGCTTTGTGCCTGGCCCTCGTGCTGGCCGGCTGCGGCCGGCGCATCGAGACCCCCGGCACCGGCCCCGATGCGCGCACCCCGGCGGTCCCCCATCCCCAGGTGGAGCGTGACCTGGACGAGATCGCCCACACGGGCGTCATCCGCATGATCGCCCGTTACAATTCCAGCAGCTACTTCGTGCACAAGGGCGGCCAGGCCGGCTTCGACCTGGAGCTGCTGCGCCGGTTCGCCCGCGCCCACGACCTGACCGTCGAGGTGGTGGTGCCCGAGCCGGGCCAGGACGAGATCTCCCTGCTGAACGCCGGCCTCGGCGACGTGGTCTGCACCGGGTGGTCGCCCGCCGAGGACCTGGCCCTGTGGGTGGGCTGGACGCGCCCCACCAACTTCGTGCGCAAGGCCCTGCTGGTGCGCAACGAGGACCCCCGCGGCCCCGAGCCCGCCGCCTGGAACGGCAGCGTGCTGACCCTGCCCCACGGCGACCCCTTCCGCGACGAGCTGCTGCGGCTGCGCCAGGAGGCGGGCGCCCGCTTCCGGGTGGCCGAGGGCCGACCCCTGGCGGGCCCCGAGGAGCTGCTGGCCCTGCTGGACCGGGGCGAGCTGGAGGCGGTGGTGGTGGACGACGTGGTGGCCCGGGCCGCGATGGCCTACCTGGAGAACATCCGCATCGCCGCGCGGCTGGGCGACGAGCGGCCCACGGTGTGGCTCGTGCGCCACAACAGCCCCGAGCTGAGGACCGCCCTGAATCTCTACCTGCGGGACCACCTGAGCGTGACCGAATCGGGCCGCCGCCGCCGCAGTCAGACCTACGGCATCATCTACGACCGCTACTTCGAGAATCCCGTCACCATCCGCGGCTTCCAGGAGGTGGCCCACCGGCCGGACAAGAGCGGCCGCATCTCCCGCTACGACGAGATGATCCGCGCCCAGGCCGAAGCCGCGGGCCTGGACTGGCGCCTGGTGTCGGCCCTCATCTACGAGGAGTCGCGGTTCTATCCCTACGCCCGCAGCAAGGCCGGCGCCCGCGGCCTGATGCAGGTGCTGCCCCCGTTCGCCGGCCCCCAGGCCGACAGCCTGTACGTGCCGGAGGCCAACCTGCGGGCGGGCCTGCGCCTGATGAAGGGCACCTGGAACAGCTACGCCTACCTGGACAGCCTCGAGCGCCTGCGCTTCACCCTGGCCGAGTTCCACGCGGGCAACGGCCACCTGACCGACGCCCGCCGCCTGGCCATGGACCTGGGCCGGGACCCCAACAAGTGGGAGGGCTCCCTGGCCGAGACGCTGCCCCTGCTGGAGCAGCAGCGCTGGTTCAGCAAGCTGCGCCACGGCTTCTACGGCGGCACCAAGACCGTGGACTACGTGGAGGAGATCCTGGCCCGCTACCGCGCCTACACGCGGCTGGTGCCCCTGGCAGGGGCCGCCGAAGCCGACTCCGTGGGTCTGGACCTGCCGGGCGACGACGCCGAGCTGCTGCGCGCCGTGCCGGACGGGGTGGTCGATGGGCCGCCGCTCCGCTAGCGGTCCTGGCCCGGTGCCCCGCCCAGCTCGTCCAGCAGGGCCCGCGCCCGC
>JBHEPC010000395.1:0-6552 GCA_046260475.1 Candidatus Krumholzibacteriia bacterium
CGCAGCAGCAGCCAGGCGTTGAAGGGCGAGATGCAGCCGCCCACGTCCCGCAGGATCTCCATGCGCGCCCGCAGGATCCAGTCCTGCCGGCCCACCAGGATGCCGGCGACGGTGTCGCCGTGGCCGCCGATGTACTTGGTGGCCGAATGCAGCACCACGTCCGCGCCCAGCAGCAACGGGTTCTGCAGGTAGGGCGTGCAGAAGGTGTTGTCGACCAGGACCATGATCCCGCGCCGGTGGGCGATCTCGGCCACCGCCGCGATGTCCGTCAGCACCAGCGTGGGGTTGGCGGGCGTCTCGAGGTAGATCAGCTTCGTGCGCTCGGTGATCGCGTCGGCGAAGTTCTGCGGGTCCTGGGCGGGCACCTCGGTCACGGCGATGCCCAGGCGCGGCAGCGTCTGGGTGAACAGCTGGTGGGTGCCGCCGTACAGGGTGTCACCGGACACGATGTGGTCGCCGGTGCAGCAGCACGCCAAAACCGCGGTGGTGGCGGCCGCCATGCCGCTGGCCAGGGCCAGGGCGGCCTCGCCCTGCTCCAAAAACGCCAGCTCCGTCTCCAGCGCCGCCTGGGTGGGGTTGCCCAGGCGGGTGTAGACGTAGCTGGGATCCTCGCCGCGGAAGACGGCCGCGCCGTGCTCCACGTTCTCGAAGGCGAAGGTCGAACTCTGGAAGATGGGCGTGCTCACCGCGCGGATGGGCCGGCCGACCTCGTGCTTGTCCAGGTGCTTCTTGCCGTGGACGCAGATGGTGGCGAAGCCGGGCTCCCGCGGCGGGGTGGGGCGATCGTCGGCCATCACTTGCCTCCCTTGGCGCGGGTCCGGGCCCGGGAACGGCGGGCGGGCGCGCGCAGGTCCGCGGCCCGCCGGCGCAGGCTGTCGACGCGGTCCAGGCGCTCCCAGGGCAGATCCAGGTCGGGCCGGCCGAAGTGGCCGTACACCGCCGTCGGCAGGTAGATGGGGCGGCGCAGGTCCAGGTCCTCGATGATCCCCGCGGGGGAGAGGTCGAACTCGTCGGTCACCAGGCGCGCCAGGACGCCGTCGTCCAGGGTGCCGGTGCCGAAGCTGTCCACCGAGACGGCCACGGGCCGCGGGTGGCCGATCACGTAGGCGGCCTGCACCGCGCAGCGGCGGGCCAGGCCCGCGGCCACCAGGTTCTTGGCCGCCCAGCGGGCGCCGTAGCTGCCGGTGCGGTCGGGCTTGGTGGGGTCCTTGCCGCTGAAGGCGCTGCCGCCGTGGGGGCAGGCCTCGCCGTAGCAGTCGACGGTGATCTTGCGGCCGGTCAGGCCGCTGTCGGCGCGGGGGCCGCCCTCGGCGAACGCGCCGACGGGGTTGATCCACACCGTGGTGTCCTTGCCCAGCAGGCCCGTGGGCTCCAGCACCGGCTTGATCACCAGGCGCCGCAGGTCCTTGCGCAGGCGGGCCAGGTCAGCATCGCCGTGGTGGTGGGCCGAGACCACCACGTCGGTCAGGGCGACGGGCCGCTCGTCCTCGTAGCGCACCGAGACCTGCACCTTGCCGTCGGGGTAGAGGTACCCGATGCGGCCCTCCAGGCGCACGGCCTCCAGGCGGGCAGCCAGGCGGTTGGCCAGGAAGGCGGGCACGGGCATCAGGTGGGTGTCGATGGGCAGGGCGTCGCCCTCGTCGGTGGCGAAGCCCACGCACACACCCTGGTCGCCGGCGCCCTTGCGGTCCACGCCCAGCGCCACGTCGCCGGACTGCTCCTCCAGCATGACGACCACGGCGCAGCTGGCGTGGTCGAAGCCCACCCGGGGGTCGTCGTAGCCCACGCGGCGGAGCGTGCGGCGCACGATGCCGGAGATGTCCACCCAGCACTTGGTGGTGATCTGGCCGGTGACCACCACCATGCCGGTGGTGACCAGCACCTCGCAGGCCACGCGGGCGAAGCGGTCGTTGGCCAGGATGGCGTCCAGGACGGCGTCGGCGAGCTGGTCGCAGAGCTTGTCGGCGTGGCCGGCGGTGACCGATTCGGCGGTGCGGATCCGGATCGAAGCCATGACAACCTCTCGCGTTGGGCCCGCGGCCGCCGCCGGGCGGACGCCGTGCGGGGATTTTTTGGATTCCCTTCGGGCGCCCGGGCTGAAACAATCCGCGGGCCGATTACGTCATCGGCGAAACCCTCGCTTCGGGACCTTAACATGGACGGGTGAAACATCAAAGTCAACCGCACCGCAACCGGCGTCACGGTGGCGGATCTGGACTTCGCGTACACCCGCGAACCGGTCCTCAAAGGGGTCTCGTTCACCCTGCAGAAGGGAGCCGTGGGGCTGCTGGGCCCCAACGGCTCGGGCAAGACGACCCTCCTGCGCTGCCTGCTGGGCCAGGTTCCCCTGGTCCCCGGCCGCGTCACCGTGCTGGGGCACGACATGGCCCGCGAGGCCCGCGTGGCCCGGGCCGGCCTGGGCTGGATGCCCGAGCGCGGCGGCATCATCCCCGGCTTCTCGGGCGTGGGCCTGGTGGCGTACCTGGGCGAGCTGTCGGGCATGCCCGCCCGCGACGCCATGCAGCGCGCCCACGAGGTCCTGCACTACGTGGGCCTGGCGGACGAGCGCTACCGGCCCTGCGACAAGTACAGCCAGGGCATGAAGCAGCGCCTGAAGCTGGCCCAGGCCCTGGTCCACGACCCGCAGTGGATCCTGCTGGACGAGCCCACCAGCGGCCTGGATCCGCGGGGGCGCGTCTCGATCCTCGAGCTGATCGCCGACCTGGCCCGCAACAAGGGCCTGGGGGTCATCCTCTCGACCCACCTGCTGGCGGACCTGGAGGCGGTCTGCAGCGAGATCCTGGTCCTGCGCCGGGGCGAGCTGCTGGCCCGCGAGCGGATCGACGAGACGGCGCGCCAGCCCCTGCAGGTGTTCGAGGTGGAGGGCTTCGGCGACACCGAGGGCTTCCGGCAGGGGCTGCTGGACCTGGGCGCCGAGGTCCACGAGGACCGCCGCCTGCTGCTGGTGACCCTGGACATGCGCCGGCTGGGCGCCGACACGGGCGCCGACGGGGCCTGGGACACGACCGCCGGCGTCAACGCCATCCTGGGCGTGGCCGTGGCCCGGGACTACGCCCTGCGCCGCCTGCGCCGCCGCCCGGTCAGCCTGGCCGAGGAATTCTATCGCCTGGTGGAGGCCTGAGATGCCGGTCTACGACCGCGGATACACCCATTGGGAGCCCTCGGGCCGGCGCGCGTGGCCCGCCTGGTGGGTCATCGCCCGGCGCGGCATCGCCGCCGGGCTCAAGCACAAGGGCGTGCTGTTCATGGCGCTGGTGGCCCTGGTGCCGGCGGTGATCAAGGGCGCCATCATCTACTTCTCCCTGAAGGCGGGCGAGCTGACCCGGCTGCTGGGGGGCGGCTGGACCAGCATCGAGCCCGAGGGCTTCCTGCGCTTCATCGAGATGCAGCGCTTCGCGGTCTTCGCCGTCACGGCGGTGATCGGCGCCGGGCTGGTGGCCCAGGACCGCCAGGACAACGGCCTGTCCCTGTACTTCTCGCGGCCGCTGGACCTGCGCCAGTACGTGGCGGGCAAGGCCCTGATCATCGTCTTCTTCTACTGCGTGATGACCCTGGTGCCGGTGTGGCTCCTGTGCGCGTTCGCCTACGTGATCGCGCCGGGGGCCACGGGCCTGGAGCTGCTGCTGCTGACGCCCCTGCGGGCCCTGGTCTACTGCGGCCTGACGGGCC
Source organism: Candidatus Krumholzibacteriia bacterium (assembly GCA_046260475.1). Lineage (GTDB taxonomy): Bacteria > Krumholzibacteriota > Krumholzibacteriia > LZORAL124-64-63 > LZORAL124-64-63 > JACZKN01. The sequence goes on from JBHEPC010000395.1 coordinate 3,691, forward strand.
TGAGCATGGGCCTGGTGCTGCTGGCGTTCAGCAGCATGGGCAGGCGCACCATCTACGTGATGGTGTGGTGGACCATCCTGGTGATGGGCACCGAGGCCATCGGCGGCATCGCCCGCGGCCTGGGCCGCGACGCCTTCGAGGCCGCCAACTTCCTGGGCCAGTACCACAACGCCGGTTCCCTGCTCTTCGACGCGGGGCCGCGCCTGGGCATCCCCCAGGTCGCGAGCCTGCTGCTGGTCGTGGGCTGGACCGCCGCCGCGGTGTGGGTGCTGCACCGCCGCATCCGCCCGGTGGAGGTGGTGTCATGAACGCGGTGGGGGCCGGGGTCGAGGCCGGGGCCGCGCGCATCAGCGCCGACCGCGTGGGCAAGTGGTTCGGCGAGGTCGTCGCCGTCAACAACTGCACCCTGAGCGTGGGCGCCGGCGTGGTGGGCCTGCTCGGGGCCAACGGCGCCGGCAAATCGACCCTCTTCAAGATGCTGGCCGGGCTGATCGAGCCCAGCCACGGCTCGGTGCGCGTGTTCGGGCGCGAGCTGCGTCACGAGGTGGGCTGGTACCGGCGCGTGGGCTTCTGCCCCGAGGGTGAGGCGCTGCCCGAGTGGATGACCGGCCGCGAGTTCCTGGCCCTGGCGCTGCGCCTGATGGGCTTCGGCCGGGCCGAGACCGACCGCCGCGTCGACCACTGGCTGGAGCGCTTCGAGCTGACCGACGCCCAGCACCGCCGCTGCGGCGGCTACTCCAAGGGCATGCGCCAGAAGCTGAAGCTGGCCCAGGCCCTGGCCCACGACCCGGACGTGATCTTCCTGGACGAGCCGCTCAACGGCATGGACCCGGTCTCGCGCAAGCAGTCCATCGACCTGGTGCGCGACCTGGGCCGGCAGGGCCGGACGGTGCTGGTCTCCAGCCACATTTTGCCCGAGGTCGAGTCCATGACCAGCGACATCGTGCTCATCGACCGGGGCAAGGTCCTGGCCGAGGGCGCGGTCGCCGAGATCCGCGACAAGATCCCCGAGCACCCCACCACCGTGGCCCTGGTCTCGCCGGACGCGCGCGCGCTGGCCGGCTTCCTGATCGGCCGCGATCACGTGGTGTCGGTGGAGCTGGAGGGCGCCCAGCGCGTGGTGGTGCGCACCGACCACGCCGTCGAGTTCTACCGGACCCTGCCCAGCTGGGTGCTGGAGCATGGCCTGAAGGTGGACGAGATCCTCACCCTGGACGACAGCCTCGAGGCCGTCTTCCAGTACCTGACCGAACGTTGAGCGAGGACCATGCCGTGACCGGACCGACCGCCGACACCGCCGCCGCCCGGACCGCGGGCGCTGCCCCGCCCAGCCCCCTGCCCAGCGGACGGGCGGTGCTGTGGCTGGCCCTGTTCAGCGTGCGCGAGATGTCCCGCCGCCGCCGCCTGATCTCCCTGGCGCTGATCAACCTGCTGCCGGTGCTGGTGGTGGCGGTGGTGCGCATCTGGTTCCCGGGCGAGGGCATCACCGCCCAGCTGCAGCTGACCGGGCTGACCCACGAGGCCATCATCCCCTTCCTGGTGCCCATCGTGGCGATGGCCGTCGGCGTGTCGGCCATCGGCGAGCAGGTCGAGGACGGGACCATCGTCTACACCTGGACGCGGCCCATCCGCCGCCGGGCGATCTACCTGGGGCGCCTGCTGGCGGCCCAGGCCGTGGCCGCGGGCATGCTCTCGGCCTCGCTGGTGCTGTGCTTCCTGGTCATGGTCAGCGAGGGCTTCCACATCATCACCTGGGATTTCCTGCGGCTCTACCTGGCGACCTTCGCCATCATCGCCCTGGGGGCCTGGGCCTACACGGCCCTGTTCGCGGCCATGGGCACCCACTTCAAGAAGCCCGTGTTCCCGGCCATCGTCTTCGCCTTCGGCTGGGAGAACATGGTGGCCAACGTGCCGGCCCGGGTGCAGGAGTTGAGCCTGCGCTTCCACCTGCAGAACCTGGTGGACAAGCCGCCGACGGACACCTCCGACCTGCCCGGCATCCTGGGCGCCATCCTCAGCTCGGCGGTGCAGCGGGACCCGGTGCCGCGGCTGCAGTCGGTGGCCGTGCTGCTCGTGGTGGGCCTGGCGGCGGCGGCGGTGGGCGTGTGGCTGCTCAAGCACAAGGAGATCGACAAGTAGGGAGCCGGGCCTGGCGCCCGGTGCGGACGGTCCTGCACCGGAGCGTCCGCGAGCACCTGGCGGTCCGCGCTGTCCACACGGCATGTCGGGCCGCCGCCTACCTGGTCTCCTTGATGCAGCGGACCGACATGCCCGTCCCCCTGGGCAGATGGCCGCGGAGGATGTCCGCACGATTGTAATCCAGGCCGCGGAACAGGGCGTCGTATTCGTACAACCCGCCATTGTAGATGTTCGAGGTCCAGTAGCGGCCGGCGAGTTCCACCGAGCTCTCGTGTCCGCCGGCTCCGCGCCAGCCACCGGGCATGGCCGCGAACCCGAACTCGTCGGTGGCTCCGGTGTTGGGGATGACCCAGTGGGATGTGCCCGCCTCCTTCAGCTTGCCGCCCTCGTCGGAGCCGCGCCAGGCGTTCATGATGTCCGCCTCCGCCGCAAGCATGCCCGCGGACATCTCCAGCACCTGCCAGTCGTTGTCGTTGGGAATGCGCCAGCCCTCGGGAGCCAGCCCCTTGGGATCCATCACGGCGGACCAGTTGTAGAGCCGGCCGTAACTGGCGCTCCAGGTGGGATTGTCCAGATAGTCGCAGTAGGCAGCAAAGGGATAGCCAAACCAGTCGTCCTGCACCACGTGGTTGATGGCCGTGCCGTCCTTGAAATGGGTGACCTTGAGGTTCTCCACCATCCAGACCTGGTTGCCGATGGTCACGGTGTGGTAGATGTTGCCAT
>JBHEPC010000021.1:0-4932 GCA_046260475.1 Candidatus Krumholzibacteriia bacterium
ACGAAGCCCTTCGGCGTGAACCTCCCGCTGCTCTACGGCCACGCCCGCGAGGCCATGGAGGTGGCCCTTGAAGAGGGCGTGCGCATCTTCTTCACCTCGGCCGGTTCGCCGCAGCGGGCCATCGGCCCCCTGAAGGAGGCCGGCTGCACGGTGGTGCACGTGGTGGCCGGCCCCGAGCTGGCCAAGAAGTGCGAGGACGCCGGCTGCGACGCCGTCGTCTGCGAGGGCTTCGAGGCCGGCGGCCACAACGGGCGCGAGGAGCTGACCACCATGGTGCTGGTGCCCCAGTGCGTGGACGCGGTCACGATCCCGGTGATCGCCGCCGGCGGCATCGCCGACGGGCGGCAGCTGGCCGCGGCCCTGGCCCTGGGCGCGGCGGGGGTGCAGATCGGCTCGCGCTTCGCGATCACGCGCGAATCGTCCGGCCACCCGGCCTGGAAGCAGGCGGTGGTCGACGCCGGGCCCGGCGACACCCTGCTCGTGTTGAAAAAGCACATCCCGGTGCGCCTGCTGCGCAACCCGTTCCGGGACCAGGTCACGGCCGCCGAGGAGCGGGGTGCCAGCCGGGACGAGCTCACGACCCTGCTGGGCACCGGTCGCGCGCGGCGCGGCATGCTGGAGGGGGACCTGCAGGAGGGCGAGCTGGAGATCGGCCAGGTGGCGGGCATGATCGGCGGCGTGCCCACGGTGGCCGAGGTGGTGGACCAGCTGGTCGCGGGCTACGCCGCCGCCGTGGGCCGGCTGGCCGCGGGACCGCGGCCGTGAACGCCCGGCCGCCGGTGGCGGTGACGGCCGCCCGGCTGGCCGCCGAGCTGGCCCACCTGGGCCCGGAGCTGGGCCTGGACCTGGTGGGCGCGGCCGCCCTGCCGGCCGTCCTGCCCCACGGCGCCCGCTACACCCGCTGGCTTGAGGACGAGCGCCACGGCGGCCTGGACTACCTGGCCCGCGACCCGGCCGGCCGTCTGGACCCGACCCGCACCAATCCCTGGGCCACCAGCCTGCTGGTCTGCGGCCAGCGCTACACCGACGGCTGGCCGGCCGACGACGCCGACCCCACGGCCACCGGTCTGGCCGCGCCCGACGCGCCGTGGACCGCGCGGGTCGCCCGCTACGCCCGGGGCCGCGACTACCACGACGTGCTGCTGAAGGCCATGAAGCGGCTGGTGGCGCGCCTGCAGGAGACCTGGCCGGACCTCGTCGCCTACCCCGCCACCGACACCGGGCCGTACCTGGAGCGCGAATGGGCCTGGCTGGCGGGCCTGGGCTTCCTGGGGCGCAACACCTGCCTGATCCACGAGGGCCTGGGCTCGGGCCTGTTCCTGGGAGTGGCGCCCACCAACCTGGTGGTCCAGGGGTTGCCGCCGCCGGGGATGCCCGCCACGGCGCCCCTGTACGGCGCCGCGCCCCGTAGCGAGCACCCGCAGGGACCTGCGCCGGCCACCCGCTGCGGCACCTGCACCGCCTGCCTGGACGCCTGCCCCACCGCCGCCCTGGACCTCGGCGGCGGCCTGGACGCCCGGCGCTGCCTCTCCACCTGGACCATCGAGTGGCAGGGCCGGGCGCCGGCGGAACGGCGCACCGACCAGGGCGGCATCCTCTTCGGCTGCGACATCTGCCAGGCAGTCTGCCCGTGGAACATGCGGGCGGCGGCGCGGGCGCAAGCCGGGCAGGCGCCCCACCGGGGCGACGCCTACGCCGCCGATCCGGCCCACCGGGAGCTCGAGCTGGCGGACCTGATCGCGCTCTCGGACGAGGAATTCCGCGCCCGCTTCCGCCGCACGCCCCTGTGGCGGGCCCATCCGGGGGGCCTGCGGCGCAATGCGCTGGTCGTGGCGGCCAACGCGGGGCGGGGCGATCTTGAGGCTGCGGCCGCGCGCGCGGTCGGCGACCCGGACCAGGAAACCGCCGCGGTGGCCCGCTGGGCCTACGCGCGCCTGCGGGAGGGAGACCCGCCATGATCGAGACCGTCGCCGCCGCCTGGTGGCGCCCCCTGCCCAACGGCCAGGCCGCCTGCGACCTGTGCCCCATCGGCTGCCGCCTGCGCCAGGGCCAGACCGGGCCCTGCGGCACCCGCGCCAACCGGGACGGCCGCATGGTGCCGCTGCACTACGGCCGCATCGTCTCGGCCGCGGTCGACCCCATCGAGAAGAAACCCCTGTATCACTTCCATCCGGGCCGGCCCATCCTCTCGGTGGCCGCCCCGGGCTGCAACCTGCACTGTGCCTTCTGCCAGAACTGGTCCATCAGCCAGGAGCCGGCGGCGGCGACCCGCCCCGCCTCGCCCGCCGACGTGGTGGACCTGGCCCGGCGCGAGGGCTCGCTCGGCATCGCCTACACCTACAGCGAGCCCCTGGTCTGGTACGAGTTCGTCAGGGACACGGCCAAGCTGGCGCGGCAGGCGGGGCTGCTGAACGTGGTCGTGACCAACGGCTTCCTGTGCGCGGAGCCCCTGGCCGAGCTGCTGCCCCTGCTGGACGCGGCCAACATCGACCTGAAGTCCATGGACGATGCGTTCTACCGCAAGGTGTGCAAGGCGCGGCTGGCGCCGGTGCTGGCGGCGATCCGCCAGGTCCACGCCGCGGGGGTGCACCTGGAGTTGACCAACCTGGTGATCCCGGGGTACAACGACGCGCCCGAGCAGATCGACCGGCTGGTGGATTTCGTGGCCGACCTGGACCCGGACATTCCCCTGCACTTCTCGGCCTACCACCCGGCCTGGCAACTGGACGCGCCGCCCACGCCCCGGGCCACCCTCGAGCGCGCCCACGCCCAGGCCCGGCGGCGGCTGCGCCACGTGTACTTGGGCAACACCGCCGGCGCGTCGGGGCGCGACACCTTGTGCCCCGGTTGCGGCGCGGTGGCCATCGCCCGGCGGGGCCTGGGCGCGACGGTGCGGCTGCGGGAAGGCGCCTGCCCCGACTGCGGGACGCGGCTGCCCGTCGTCGGTGTCTAGCCGTTCTCCCAGGCCTCGTCCGTGTGGCTGGCGGTCACCCAGGTGGTGATGCCGCCGCGCACGAACCACTCGCCCCGGATCTCCATGAACCGCGGGTTGCAGGCGGCCACCAGGTCGTCCAGCACCTGGTTGGTGACCTTCTCGTGGAAGGCGCCCTCGTCCCGGTAGCTCCACAGGTACAGCTTCAGGGACTTCAGCTCCAGGCACAGGTCCCCGGGGATGTACGAGATGTGGAACTTGGCGAAGTCGGGCTGGCCGGTCAGCGGGCACAGGCAGGTGAACTCGGGGCAGTCGAACTCGATCTCGTAGTCCCGGTCCACGGCGGGGTTGGGGAAGGTTTCCAGTTCACGGCTGGGCTTGGTGGCCATGGGCATCCGTCCTTGGGCTGGTGGTGGCTGGGTCGGGCCGATGGTAACGGACGGACGGACCGTGCGCCAGCATGGGCGGCGGGAAGAAAGCGGGCCGCCGCTCCCCGGGGGAACGGCGGCCCGCACGGTCGCCCGGCCCGGCCGGATCGGCTCCTACTTGACCAAGGCCATGCGGCCGACGGCGCGGTGCTCGCCGCTGGTCACCAGGTAGAAGTAGACGCCGGCCGCCACCTGGCGGTCCTGATCGTCGCGGCCGGTCCAGGTCACCTCGTGGACCTGCGCCGGCAGCATCCCGCTCAGCAGGTTGGCCACCCGTCGGCCCTTGACGTCGAAGATCGAGACCACCGTGTGCCCGGCTTCCGGCAGCGCGAAGCGGATGGTCGTCTGCGGGTTGAAGGGGTTGGGGAAGGCCTGGTCCACGCGGAAGGCCGTGGGTACGGCGCCGTCCTGGCCCGGCACCGACGACTGGCCGCAGCCCTCGCCCACGGCGCCGATCAGGCCGCAGCCGCCGCTGTTCTCCGGCCGGCAGGGCGAGGCCGCCTGCAGGCTGAACTTGTCCGGGGCGCAGAACAAGGGATCGGCCGAGATGTTGCCCGCCGTGCCGGTGGGGTCGGCCACGCCCGAGTACTGGGCGCCGGTGTTGCCGAACACGTCGTTGCAGGCGAAGGTCGCCACGCCCGAGATCAGCGCGACGCCGTTGGCGTAGGAGCCGCCGCCCGTGTTCTGGGCGACGATGTTGTTGTCGACGGTGTGGCTACCGCCGGTGAGGTAGAACCCGCCAGCCCCGGCGGAGGTGCCGTCGTTGGCGACGACCGTGTTGCCGGCGAGGGTCACCGCCGTGTTGTTCTGGCTGGCCAGTCCGCCGCCGTAGAAGGCGCCGGTGTTGGCCGTCACCACCGAATTGGCGAGGGTGGCCTGGGGGCAGAGGTCGAACATGCCGCCCCCGCCGGCGTGGGCGTCGTTGCCCTCGACCAGGAGGCTGTCGAGGGTCGCGTCGGCGCCGGTGACGTAGAACCCGCCGCCGTTGCTGAAGGTGGCCCCGGCCGCCCGCGCGTTGCCCGCCAGGGTGACGCGGCGCAGCTCGACCGTGCCGCCGGCGTGGTACAGGCCGCCGCCCTTGCCCGTGACCGAGTTGCCGCTGATCTCGCCGCCGGTCATCGTCAGGTCCGTCGTGGCGTTGTAGCCGGCAGCGTAGATGCCGCCGCCTTCGCTCAGGTCGACGTGCCCGCTGACGACGCAGTCGACCAGGGTCAGGTCCGAGTCCAGCACGTGCAGGCCGCCACCGCGGGCCGTCTCGGAGATGTGCCCGGTGATGGGGACGTTGTCGCGCACGGTGCAGCCGACCAGCGTCGCGGTGCTCTGGTAGGCGAAGATCCCGGCGCCCAGGACCGCCGTGTTGCCCTCGACCAGCACGTTCTCCAGCAGCGCGGACGAGTTGTAGAGCATGATGCCGCCGCCGCAGCCCAGATCGCTGGTCGAGCCGGCGGAGTTGCCCGTCACGTGCAGGTTGCGCAGGGTGGGCGAGGTGGCGTTGAGCATCACGCCGGCGCCGTAGCGGGCGAAGTAGGGGATGCCCCCGAACAGCAGGCCGCCGCCGCCCTGGATGCGGAA
>JBHEPC010000023.1:0-6776 GCA_046260475.1 Candidatus Krumholzibacteriia bacterium
CGCGGCCTGATCGTCTCGCCCCCCAAGGCGGGCAAGACCATGCTGCTGGAGGCGTTCGCCAAGGCCATCGCCGCCGACGCGCCGGACACCCGCGTCGTCGTGCTGCTGATCGACGAGCGCCCCGAGGAGGTCACCCATTTCCGGCGCCAGACCGCGGCCGAGGTCCTCGCCAGCAGCAGCGACCAGGGCGTCAAGACCCACGTGCGCCTGGCGGAGCTGGTGCTGGCCCAGGCGCGCTGCGAGCTGGAGTGCGGCCACGACGTCGTCATCCTCGTGGACAGCCTGACCCGCATGGGCCGCGCCTTCAACGCCGCGGGCTCCGGCTCCGGGCGCACCCTCAGCGGCGGCCTCGACTCGCGCGCCCTGGAGATCCCCCGCCGCTTCTTCGGCATGGCCCGCAACGCCGAGCACGGTGGCTCCATCACGGTGATCGCGACCGCCCTGGTGCAGACGGGCTCGCGCATGGACGACCTGATCTTCGAGGAGTTCAAGGGCACCGGCAACATGGAGCTGGTGCTCAGCCGCCAGCTGGCCGAGCGGCGCGTCTTCCCCGCCATCGACCTGCGCGCCAGCGGCACGCGGCGGGACGACCTGCTCTACGGCGAGGACGAGCTGGTCGCCCTGAACCGGCTGCGGCGGCACGCGGCCGAGGCGCAGCCCGAGGCGGCGCTGGCGGGGATGATGGAGCTGATGCGCCGGCACAAGACCAACGCCGAACTGCTGGCCAGCCTCACCCCGTAAGACCCTCGAGCTCCTCCCAGCGGGCGTACAGCGGGGGCAGGTCCCGGGCGATCTCCTGCAGCCGCGCCTGCAGCCCCGGCACCTGGGCGGCCTGTTCCCGGTACAGGGCCGGGTCGGCCAAGCGGGCGTGGATGGCCGCCTGCTCCTGTTCCAGCTGCTCGATGCGTCCGGGCAGCGCCTGCAGTTCCTGCCCTTCGCGGAAACCGAGCCGGCGGGGCTTCGGCGCGGCCGTGGCGGGCCGCGGGCGCGCCTCCCGGACGGCGCGGGGCGCCGCCGCCTGCGCCGCCCGCGAGACCCTCGCCCAGTCGGCGTAGCCTCCCACGGTCTCGATCACGCGCCCGTCCCCGGCCAGGGCCAGGGTGTGCGTGCAGACGTTGTCCAGGAACTCCCGGTCGTGGCTGACCAGCAGCAGCGTGCCGCCGAACTCCAGCAGCAGCTCCTCCAGCAGGTCGAGGGTCTCCAGGTCCAGGTCGTTGGTCGGCTCGTCCAGCACCAGCAGGTTGGCCGGCCTGGTGAACAGGCGGGCCAGCAGCAGGCGGTTGCGCTCGCCGCCGGAGAGGTGGCTGATGGGGCTGCGGGCCCGGTCGGGGCTGAACAGGAACTGCTGCAGCCAGGTGATCACGTGGACGCTGCGGCCGCCCACGGTGACCGTGTCGCCCCGGTCGCAGATGTTCTCCTGGACGGTTTTGGTTTCGTCCAGCTGGGCCCGCTGCTGGTCGAAGTAGGCGAGCTGCAGGTTCGTGCCCAGGCGCACCCGGCCCTGCTGCGGCGTCAATTCGCCCAGCAGCAGGCGCAGCAGCGTGGTCTTGCCGGCGCCGTTGGGGCCCAGGACGCCCACCTTGTCCCCGCGCATGATCGAGGTCGTCAGGCCCGCCACGACGGGCGCCTCGTCCCAGGCGAAGTGCAGGTCCTCGGCGCGGATCACCAGGCGGCCGCTGCGCTCGGCCTCCTGCAGCTGGAACGAGGCGTCGCCGGCCTGGTCCCGCCGCTGCTGGCGCTCCTCGCGCATGCGGCGCAGCTCGCGCACGCGGCCCTCGTTGCGGGTCCGTCGCTCGCGCACGCCCTGCCGGACCCAGACCTCCTCCCGGGCCAGCTTGCGGTCGAACTCGGCCTGTTGGGCGCGCTCGGCGCGCAGCAGCTCGTCGCGCCGCGCCAGGAAGGTATCGTAGTCGCAACTCCAGTCCCGCAGGCGGCCGCGGTCCAGCTCGAGGATGCGGCCGGCCAGACTGCGCAGGAAGGCGCGGTCGTGGGTGACGAAGAACAGGGTGCCCGCGTGGCGCTGCAGCCGCTGTTCGAGCCAGGCGATGGCGTCGATGTCCAGGTGGTTGGTGGGCTCGTCCAGCAGCAGGATGTCCGGGTCCCCCGCCAGCGCACGGGCCAGCAGGGCGCGGCGCTTGTTGCCCGCCGAGAGGGTGGCGAAGGGCAGTTCGCCGTCCAGGCCGCTGTCGGTGAGCACCCGGTCGGCCTCGTGCTCGAGGCGCCAGTCCTCGCCGGCCGCGGTCCCGGGCAGGCCCGCCAGGCCCGCGGCCACCACCTGGCGCACGGTGCCCGCCAGGGCCGGTGGCACCTCCTGGGGCAGCAGGCCGATCCGCGGCTGCCGCGGCCGGATCACCTCGCCCGCGTCGGGCGCCAACTCGCCGGCCAGCAGGCGCAGCAGGGTGGTCTTGCCCTCCCCGTTGCGGCCCAGCAGGCAGATCCGCTCGCCCTTCTCGACCCGCAGGTCGACGCAGTCCAGCACCGGGGGGCCGCCCAGGCAGAGGCTGACCCCCTTGAGTTCAAGCAGGGCCATGGCTAGGGCACCACCGCCCGGCAACGGCCCTCGACGCAGTCCACGGCGGGCTCGCTGACGAAGGCGCAGTCCGAGGCCCAACCCCAGGTCTCGTTCAACCGGGCGTTGGTGGCGTTGTAGTCCTCGATCAGGCGCAGCAGTTCCACCGTGTCCACCTTCGCCGCGGCGTAGACCTTGTACTGCCACGGACCCCCGCAGGGCTTGGCGCCGAAGGCGACGGCGCGGCAGTCGGCACCGCCCGCGCAGGCGGCGTCGCCGATCAACGCGTCGATCTCCGCTTCCTTGGCCTCGAGGCGTGCGACGTCCGCCGCCTGGTCACGCTCCTCGTCGTTGCACCCGGCGGCCGCGGCGGCCAGCGCCGCCACGGCGAGCAGGGCGCAGGTGGCCCTCTTGCCCATGGCTCGACCTCCTTCCGCCTTTGCGGTTCCGGGCCCCAATGTAACGGAATCCGCCCCGCCGGTCATCCCCCGCGGTGGCGAGGCCGTTGACAACCGCCCCTCCCCCGGGGCAATATCGAACAAATCCCTTCAATACCCAGCCGGGAGGGCCGCCATGGCCAGGAAACCGCCGCAGAAGCCGACCGACGACGCCCCCGGGGCCCTCAGCCGCCGGGGCTTCCTCAAGACCGTGGGCATCGGCGCCGCCGCCGTCGCCGCCGGCACGGTGGCCGCCCGCGACCCCGCGGTCGACACCGGCGAGATCCCTGCCGGCGCCACGGTGCCGGTGACCCTGGACATCAACGGCCGCGAGCGGCGGGTGCTGGTCGAGCCCCGCTGGTCCCTGCTGTTCGTCCTGCGCGAGCGTCTGGGCCTGACCGGCACCAAGGTGGGCTGCGAGCGGGGCGAGTGCGGCGCCTGCACCGTGCTGATCGACGACGAGCCGCGCTACGCCTGCCTGACCCTGGCGGTGGAGGCCGAGGGCCGCGCCGTCACGACCCTGGAAGGCCTGATGGACGGGGAGCGGCTGGGCCCGGTGCAGGAGGCCTTCGTGGCCGCGGACGCCTTCCAGTGCGGCTACTGCACCCCCGGCCAGGTGATGGCCGTGGAGGGCCTGCTGCGGCACACGCCCCACCCGGACCTCGAGCAGATCCGCACCGGGGTCAGCGGCAACCTCTGCCGCTGTGGCGCCTACGCCCACATCTTCCAGGCCGCCGCCGCCGCAGCGGCGGACCGCGGCAAGGGAGGCGGCCGATGAGCGAGCGCGAGAAGCTCTACCACGAGCAGGGCGTGACCCTGCCCGAGACCCCCGCCCCCGCGGACGAACCGGTTCCCTGGGGCGAGACGACGGTCGTGGGCGCGCCCCGCCCCCGGGTCGACGGCTACGAGCGGCTGAGCGGAGCGGCCGTCTACCCGTCGGACGTGCTCCTGCCGGGCCTGGTCTACGGGGCCCTGCTGCGCTGCCCCCACGCCCACGCCGTGCTCGAGGGCCTGGACACCGCCGCCGCCGCGGCCGCCCCCGGCGTGCGCGCGCTGATCCACGCCGGCTCCCCCGACGCCGCCCGCGTGGTCTGGGACTACGGCAGCGGCCGGGACCTGCGCCTGTTCCCCCAGGAGTGCCTCTACGAGGGGGAGATGGTGGCCGCCGTGGCCGCCGACACCCCCTACGAGGCCGCCGACGCCCTGCGTCTGCTGGCCCCGCGCTGGCGGGTCCTGCCCCACGTCTCCGACCACCGCGACGCCGCGGCGCCGGACGCGCCCCGGGTGCACCCCGAAGGCAACCGCGTGGGCGAGCCCCGCACCTACGCCCGCGGCGACGTCGCGGCGGGCTTCGCGGCGGCCGACGTGGTGCTCGAGCGCGAGTACGCCACCGCCTGCGAGCTGCACACCCCCATGGAGCTGCACGGCGCCGTGGCCGCCTGGGACGGGCCCAACCTCACGGTGTGGGAGTCCACCCAGGGCGCCTTCGCGGTGCAGGAGCAGCTGGCCCGCTACCTGGACGTGCCCCTGTCCCGGGTGCGCGTGGTGGGCACCTACATGGGCGGCGGCTTCGGCAGCAAGCTGCAGACGGGCAAGTACGCCGTGTGCGCGGCCCTGCTGGCGAGGCGGACCGCCCGCCCGGTGAAGCTCTTCGTCACCCGCGAGGGCACGATGCTCAGCGAGGGCAACCGCCCGCCGGCGACCATGCTTCTTAAGGCCGGCGTGCGGAAGGACGGCTCCCTGACCGCGCTGGAGTTCCACGGCGAGGGCACCGGCGGCGCGTTCAGCTCGGGCACCGGCCTGCTGGACTGGCTGGTGCGCGACCTCTACACCTGCCCGCACGTGCGCACCGAGACCGTGGACTGGTCCGTGCACGCCGGGGTGCAGCGGCCCTTCCGCGCCCCCGGCCATCCCCAGGGCGCCTGGGCCCTGGAGCAGATGATGGACGAACTGGCGGCGGCGATCGGCATGGACCCGGTCGAACTGCGCCTGCGCAACGTGCCGACCGTCAGCCAGGCCCGCTCCGGCCAGCCGCCCTATTCGTCCACCGGCCTGGCCCGGTGCCTGCGCGAGGGTGCCCAGGCCTTCGGCTGGGACGAGGCCCGCGCCCGCACCCGGTCCCAGGACGCCGGCCCCGTGCGCCGGGGGGTGGGCATGGCCGCCTGCGAGTGGATCGCCGGCGGCGGCGGGCCGCCCGCCGGGGCCATCGTCACCATGCACGCCGACGGCAGCGTCAGCCTGGACATGGGCGCCGCCGACCTCGGCACCGGCACGCGCACGGTCATGGCCCAGGTGGTGGCCGAGGAGCTGGGCGTCGAGCCCGGCACCATCCGCATCACCAACGCCGACACGGCCACCGTGCCTTTCTCCGGCCCCAGCGGCGGCAGCAAGACCGTGCCCAGCGACAGCCCCGCCGTGCGCGCGGCCGCGCTGGCGGTCAAGGGACAGCTGGTGGAGTTCGCCGCCGCCGAGCTGGGCGCGCCGGCGGGCGAACTGGTCTTTGCCGGGGCGACGATCCGCCACCGGGACGACCCGTCGCGCGAGGTGAAGGTCGCCGCCCTGGACGGGCTGCGCCGCCGCCGCAACGTGGTGGGCGTGGGCTTCCGCGGCCCGAACCCCGAGGGCAAGGTGGTCAGCCCCTTCGCGGCCCAGTTCTGCGAAGTGGAAGTGGACACCACCAGCGGCGAGGTGCGGGTCCTGCGCTTTCTGGGCGCCCACGACAGCGGCCGGGTGCTCAACCGCCGGACCTACGAGAACCAGGTGGTGGGCGGCGTCACCATGGGCATCGGCCTCGCCCTGACCGAGGCCCGGGTGCTGGACCGGGGCCAGAGCGGCCGCCTGTGCAACGCCAACTTGCACGACTACAAGCTGCCCACGGCCCTGGACGCCCCGGCGGAGGTGGTGACCGTGCCCGTGGACCTGCACGACACGGCCTGCAACACCACCGGCACCAAGGGCCTGGGCGAACCGGCGACGATCCCCACGGCCGCGGCCATCGCCAACGCCATCCGCGACGCCTGCGGCGCCGCGACCCCCGAGACCCCGGTCTGGCCGCTCCGCCTGGTGGAGCAGCTGGCCGCCGCCCCCAGGGAGGACTGAACCATGCTGCCGAACTTCTCCTACCTGAGGGCACGCACCCTGGACGAAGCGTCCGGGCACGCCGCCGCGCCCGGCGCCCTCCTCATGGCCGGGGGCACCGACCTGCTGGGTTGCCTGCGGGACGAGGCCCTGGCCGCGGACCAGGTGGTCAGCCTGGGCGGGCTGGCCGACCTGAAGCAGGTGCGCGAGCGGGACGGGGGCCTGGAACTGGGCGCGCTGGTCACCATCGCCCAGGTCGCCGCCCACCCGCGGGTCCGGCAGCTCTACCCGGTGCTGGCGCAGGCGGCGGCCGCGGTCGCCAGCCCCCAGCTGCGCAACCAGGGCACCCTGGGCGGCAACCTCTGCCAGAAGCCGCGCTGCTGGTACTGGCGGGGCGATTTCCCCTGCGTGCGCCGCGGCGGCGCGTTCTGCTCGGCCCAGGACGGCCAGAACCAGTTCCACTGCATCCTGGGCGGGGACGTGTGCGTCTACGTGCACCCGTCGGATACCGCGCCGGCGCTGCTGGCCCTGGACGCGACGGTCGCGATCCGCGGGCCCCGGGGCGGCCGCACCGTGCCCCTGGCCGATTTCCACGTCAGGCCCGAGGACGCCCCCACCCGCGAGACGGTGCTGGCGCCGGGCGAGATCGTCACCGCGGTGCGCGTGCCGGCGCCCCCGGCCGGCGCCCGCAGCGCCTACCGCAAGGTGCGCAGCCGCGGCGCCTGGGACTTCGCCCTGGCGAGCACTGCGCT
>JBHEPC010000045.1:0-3974 GCA_046260475.1 Candidatus Krumholzibacteriia bacterium
GCCGAAGTCCCAGAACCAGGCGACGATCACGCCGTCGGCGTCGCTCGAACCGGCGGCGCTGAAGGCCACCGCCTGCCCGGTTTCGGCAGCGTAGGGCCCGCCCGCCTCGGCCACGGGCGGCAGGTTGGCCGCGCCGCCGCCGAAGGTCTGGCCGGCGTTCACGGCGCCGGGGGTGCCGGCGGCCGGGGCCTGCCAGGAGAACGCCGCGTAGGCGGTGCCGTCGCCGGCCAGCTGCAGCGACCAGCCCACGGGCGTGGTCGAGGGCTCGCTGACCCCCACGTCGACGGAGGTCTGGCCGGCGGCCGGCCCGTCGGCGGCGGTGATCACGCCCTCGTAGCTGAGGAACTGCACCACCTGGCCGGCGTCGTTCACGAGGGCCAGGCCATCGGGACTGCCGTTCTGCATGGCCGCGAAGGCGAAGCCGGCCGTGCCGAAGCCGGACAGCTGGTCCGGCAGCGACCCGGACAGTTGCACCGTGGCGTAGACCGTGCCGCCGTTGCCGTTGTATCCCACCACGGACCAGCCCGCCAGCGAGGTACCCGCGGCGCCGGCGATCTCGACAAACTCGCCGGTGTCGGTGCCGTCGTTGTCGTAGTGGAACTCGTTGATCCAGGCGACGGCGCCGCCGGTGCCGCCGCCGGTCGCGGCGGCCGCGGCCTCGGCCGACTGCGGCGACTCGTTGCCGCCGGTGTCGCTGGCGGTCACGACGTACCAGTAGGTGGTGCCTGCGGTCACGGACGCGTCGCTGTAGGCGCTCGCCGCCAGCGGCGCGACGTTGAGCGCGGCGTACGGCCCGCCCGACCCGGCCGCGCGGTAGACCGTGTAGCCCGCGAGGTCACCCTCGCCGTTGTCGTCCCAGTCCAGGTCGATGACCCCGGGACCGCCGACCGCCGCCAGGCCGGTCGGCGCCGCGGGCGGGGTCGTGTCGCCGCCGCCGCAGGCGCCCAGGAACAGGCAGCCGACCCATTCGGGGTGGTCGATGAACGGGTTGCGGTTGCCCTGGTGGGCGAAGACCGCGTCGTTGCGGGCCTGCTCCTTGGTGTCGACGGGATCGTCCAGGTGCCACTGCAGCAGCACCGCCAGCAGGCCCATGTAGCCGACCGTTTCGTTGCTGCCGGTGTTGGAGGCCTCGATCAGCGTCAGGTCATCGGTCAGGACCAGGTCGGGTTCGGCGTAGCCGGTGATCCCGTGGCTGCCGCCCTCGTAGCGTACGTCCAGGTAGAACAGGGCGCGAGCCACGTCGCCGCGGCGGTCCCACCAGGTTTCCCAGTAGACCGGGTCGGCCCAGTTGGACCAGCCGGGGTAGGTGCCGCTGCCGCCGCCGACGCCGTCGTTGGGCAGGGTGGGGTACTCGGTGCCCGCCGCGCCCACTTTGCCGTAGGGCTTGTTGCCGCGGGACGAATTGCGGCTGTCGTTGCAGAGGAAGAGGTGGTGGCAGTCGGTGTAGGGATAGTTCGCCGCGCCGTCGTTGGGAAAGCCGTAGCTCTTGGGCCAGACGTGTTCGCGGTTGTAATCAAGGTTGCCCTCGCCGTACTTCGGGTAGCTGGCGTTCAGGTAGACGTCGAGGATCCGCCCGCTGTCGTTGGGGTCCTGGTCCGCCTGCTCGAGCACGTCCCAGGTGTCGGTCGCCGTCGACGTGTAGGTGATCTTCTGGTGGTCGTCGATCGCCGCGTGCAGGCTGGTGCGCAGGGTCGCCGGCGAGCCGGCGTCGATGGTGTCGTAGTAGCCGAGGGGGATCGTCTTCTCGTAGGCGACGGGGCCGGTGGAAACTGGGCCGGCGGGGTTGGGTTCTTCGGTGCAGCCGGCGCCGAGCAGCGCCACCAGGACCAAAAACCCGAGTGCGAGCTTGCGGGAGGATGCGCGCATTCCGGACCTCCATTCGGGGGAGAGGACCTTCGGTTGCGCGGAGCCTAGCCGCCGGCATCCCGGCCGGCAAGCCCGATGATCATGAATCGTCGTTAACTTTGCGCAAGGGCCTGATGCGGCGAGGCCCCCCGGGGCGATGCCCGGGGGGCCTCCTGCAACCGGTCGTCGGCGCCCGCCCTCCCGCTAGCGCAGGCCGCTCATCCGCGGCTTGCTCTTGTCCGGGTGCGGCGGCGTGGGCGGGATGCGCCAGCGATCGCCCTCCCGCTCCAGGCGCTCGAGCAGGTGGGCGATGGCCGCGTCCAGCTGGGTGTCCTTACCCGCGACCACGTCCGCCGGCGGGTTCAGCACCAGGATGTCCGGCTCGACGCCCCAGCCCTCGATAGGCCAGGTGGAATCCAAAGCGTAGAGGCCGAACTGGGGCGGCGTGGTGCCGCCGCCGTCGACCAGGTCCTGGTGGGGCTCGATGCCGATGGAGCCGCCCCAGGTGCGCACGCCCATGACCGTGGCCAGGCCCTTGCGCTTGATGGCCTCGGCGAAGAACTCGCCGTTGCTGCCGGTGTTCTCGTTGATCAGCACCACGACCGGGCCGTGCAGCACCCGCTCGGGATTGCGGCCGGTGCCCCCCTCCCGCGGCGCGGTGATGGCCCACAGCTCGCGCTCGAGGCGGTCGATGATCATGTCGCCCACGAAACCGCCGCCGTTCCAGCGCTCGTCGATGATCAGGGCCTGCTTGTCCGTCTGCGGGTAGAACAGCCGGCCGAATTCCACCAGGCCGGGCTCCATCATGTTGGGCAGGTGCAGGTAGCCGATGCGCCCGCCGGTCTTTTCGGTCACGTAGGCCAGGTTGGCGTCGCTCCAGGAGCGGTAGCGCAGCCCGTTCTCCGCGGTCAGGGTGCGCACCCGGGTGGTCACCGCACCCTCGGTCCGGGGCCTGGTGTTGGTGGTCACCGCGACCATCGTGCCGGCCTTGTCCTCCAGCAGGGCGTAGACGTTGTCGCCCTTGCGGACCTCGACGCCGTCGATGGCGATCAGCCAGTCGCCTGCCTTGACCGGCACGCCCGGCTCGGCCAGGGGCGAGCGGTAGTCGGGATCCCAGCTCACGCCCGGCACGATGTGCGCGATCCGGTAGAAGTCCGCATCCTCGTCCGTCGCGAAGTCGCAGCCCAGCAGGCCGGTGGGCACCCGCGGCCCCCCGTCCGCGAAGTCCCCGCCGTAGATGTAGGTGTGGCCGATGTTGAGTTCGGCGATCATCTCGCCGATCAGGTAGTTCAGGTCGCCGCGGGTGCCGCAGCCCTGGACGAAGGGCTGGTACTTGGCGAGCATGGCCTGCCAGTCGACCCCGTGCATGTCCGCGTCGTAGAACCAGTCGCGCTGGATGCGCCAGGCCTCGGCGAAGATCTGCGCGAACTCGGCCAGCCGATCCACGCGCAGCTTCACCGCGCCCGGGTCCACGGCGCCGTCGCCGGCCTGGCCACCCTTGGCGGCGTCCACGACGCCGTACTGCGACCCCGCCCGGTAAACCAACTTCTTCCCGTCGGCGCTCAGGTGGTAGTTGGCGATGCCGGCGAGGATGTCCGACGTCTCCTGCTCGGCCAGGTCGTACTTCACCAGCTGCAAACGGCCGCCGGTACGATCGTTCACGTTCTGGTACTTGAGGAACTCCAGCTCGTCCTTGCGCAGCATCAGGAAGCCCCCCTCGATGGCCTCGAGGCGGAACCAGTTGTCCGCGTCCACGCCCGGGCAGGCCACGGTGCGGGCGGCCAGGCCGTCGGTGGCGACGACGACCGCCGCCTCCTTCTTCGCGTCGTCCTTCCCGTCGTCCTTCTTCTTCTTCTCGTCGCCAGCGGTCACCGCCGCCGCCGTGTCCTCGGTGTAGAACGGCGAGCGCTCGCCCTCCTGCAGGATCACCGCGTAGGGCCGGGCCATCTTCAAGAAGACGTGGTTCTGGTCCTGGCGGCCCATGATGGGCGCGAAGGTGCGGTTGGAGAGGAAGAACAGCAGCTTGCCGTCGCGGCTGAATGATGGGGACCAGCTGGTCGCCAGGTCATCGGTCACCGCGAAGGCGGCGCCGGTCCGCGTGTCGTGCAGCCTGATGACCTCGTTCATGT
>JBHEPC010000048.1:0-6975 GCA_046260475.1 Candidatus Krumholzibacteriia bacterium
CGGGCGGGGCTGCGGAGGGAAAGAAGCAGCCGGGGCCTGTCGGTGAATGACTCTCGCCCAAAGTCATTCGGACATGGTGGCCCCGGCCGTGGTTTCTTTAGAGGCTCGCTCGTTCGCCCAGGGGATTGATCGGCGCCTCCATGCCCGAAGTTTAGCGGGAATCGTGCCCAAGGCGAACGGAACCTTTGCCGCAACTGGCGTTGCTGCAACGAAGAACGTTGACCGTAAAGATATACTTATCCATAAAGTAACAACTTACGGGCGCGGTGGTCGCGGGGGGCGCCTCGGGCCGCCCTCGGGAAATTTTTTCGCCGCCGGGGCGCCAGCCCCTTTCCGGGAGGGTTCGTCCCTTTCCGGCGGGGCGGCCGGCCGCCCCACGGCCGCCAAGGAGGCAGGATTTGGCCCACGTCGGGCGCATTTTCCGACCACCGAGCGAGGCGGACAGCCTGCTGCTGCAGGTGTCCATCGGCTGCAGCCACAACCGCTGCGCCTACTGCGCCATGTACGACGATCCGGCCCAGGCGCGCTTCAGGATCAAGCCGTGGGAGGCCGTGGCCGCCGACATCGCCGAGGCCGGCCGCCTGGCCGCCGGCGGCGTGCCCGTCCGCCGCGTCTTCCTGACCGACGGGGACGCCCTGATCCTGCCGACCGATCACCTCGAACGCATCCTCGCGGCGCTGCGTGCCGCCCTGCCGGACCTGCGCCGCGTCGGGATCTACGGCGACGCCCGCAGCATCCTGCGCAAGACCCCGGACGAACTGGCACGGCTGCGCGAACTGGGCCTGGGCATCGTCTACCACGGGGCCGAAAGCGGCGACGACGAGACCCTGCGCCGGGTGGTCAAGGGCTCGACGGCGGCCGAGGCGGTCGAGGCCGCCCGGCGTCTGCGCGAGGCCGGCCTCCGCCACTCGGTGATGGTGATGCTCGGCCTCGGCGGCACCGCGCGCAGCGCCGAGCACGCCGCGGCCACCGCCGCGCTGCTGACGGCCATGGACCCGCCCTACGCCTCGGCCCTGACCACGATTCTGGTGCCGGGCACGCCGCTGCACGTGGCTGCCGCCGCCGGCCGGTTCGTGCTGCCGGATCCGTGGGACCTGCTGCAGGAGCTGCGCACCATCCTGGACGGGGCCCGCTTCACCCGCTGCCGCTTCCACAGCAACCACGCCAGCAACCACCTGCCCCTGAGCCTGAACCTGCCGGCGGACCGCGGGCGCGGCCTCGACCAGCTGGACGCGGTGCTCGCGCGCCGCCGCCCCGGCGACCTGCGGCCCGGATTCCTGCGCGGCCTGTGAGCGGCCCCCTTGACACGGGCCGCCTGCCCGTCCGATCATGCCCGCACCGACAGCGACGCTTCCCGCCGCCCGCCCCGCGAGGACCGACATGACCGACGCCGGCTCCGCCCCCATCCGCCTGCTGCTCGTGGACGACGAGGAGGACCTCGTCACCTTCCTGGGCCACCGCCTGCGCAAGCGGGGCCTCGAGGTCACCGTCGCCACCTGCGGCAAGGACGCCCTGGCCGAGGCGGAGCACCGGAAATTCGACGTGGCGGTGGTGGACCTCAAGATGCCCGACATGGACGGCATCACCGTCATCGAACGGCTGCACCGGCTGCAGCCCTTCGTCGAGGTGCTGATGCTCACCGGCCACGGCAGCCACGATTCCGCCTGGGAGGCGGGCCGCCTCCAGGCCTTCCGCTACCTGCTGAAACCCTACGACTTCAACGAGCTTTGCGGCCTGATCGAGGAGGCCGCGGCCCAGCGCCGCCGGCGGCTGCAGGCCGAGTTCGCCGGCAAGCTCGCCGACCTCATGGCCGGCACGACCAGCGCCCGCGACCTCATCGAGGAAAGCGACAAGCTGCGCCGTGAGTACGAGCAGGACTGAACCCCAGGGCCTCGTGCTGGTGGGCGACGACCCCCTGCTGGCCGACCTCGTGGTCGGCCTGGGCGGGCTGCCCCGGGCCACCGCCCTGCGCGTGTGGGCGGTGATCGACCTGGCGGCCGCCGACGCTGCGGCCCTGGCCCGGGAGGCCGGCGTGCCCCTGGTCGGCACCCGCCTGGAAGACCTGGCCGGCTCCACCCCCGCCCTGGCCCTGGTGGCCAGCCGCGACCCCGACCTGACCGCCCGCGTGACCGCCCTGCTGCCGCGGGACACCGTCGTGCTGGGCCACGGGCAGCTGCCCCTGCTGGACGGCCTCGGCCGCCTGGCCGCCGAGAACCGCGCCCTGCGCCTGGACAGCCACCGCCTGAAGGAGACCCGCCTGCGCCTGAACCAGTTCGTGGAGACGGCGCCCATGGCCATCTACATCAAGGACCGGGACCTGCGCTACCGGAAGATGAACGCCCACGCCCTGCACGTGCTCGCCCTGAAGGAGGCCGCCGTGCTGGGCCGCACCGACCACGCCATCTACCCGGGCGGCAGCGCCCGCTGGCTGCAGCGGGTCGAGCAGGAGACCCTGCGCACCCGCCAGACGCTGCACGCCTCGGGCGTGCTGCCGGTGCAGGGCCAGGACATGCACGTGGCCGTCACCCTGTTCCCGGTGGTGGAGGACGGCCGGGTCGAGGGTCTGTACGGCCTGGTGGAGGACACCACCGAACTGTACGAGAGCGAGCAGAAGCTGCACCAGGTGGACGAGCAGCTCTCCGAGACCCAGACCTACCTGCGCGAGGTGCTGGAGAACAGCCGCGACATGATCTTCCTGACCGACCCGACCGGCGCCCTGCTCTCGTTCAACAGCGGCGCCGAGCAGGCCCTGGGCTACAGCCGCGACGAGGTGGTGGGCACCCCCGCCCACAACCTCTGCGCCTCGCCCGGCAACTTCGAGAAGCTCTTCGCCACGGCCCTGCGCGACGGCCACGCCGTGTCCTACGAGGCCGAGTTCCGCAGCCGCGAGCGCCGGCCGGTCATCTGCAACATCAGCCTCACCCTCATCCAGGGCCCGGACGGCAAGCCCCTGGAAATGGTCTGCCTCTGCCGCGACATCACCACCCGCGTGCGCCTGAAGAACGACCTGATCCGCTCCGAACGCCTCGCCGCCGTGGGCCAGATGGCCTCGGGCGTGGCCCACGAGATCAACAACCCCCTGGCGGTCATCGACACCATCGGCGGCCTGGTGGAGGAGACCCTGCGCGACGAGGGCGACCGTCTGGACCCCGAGACCCGCGAGATCCTGGCCCGGGCCATGGACCGCCTGCACGCCCAGGTCAAGCGGTGCACCGCCATCACCCACAGCCTGCTGGGCTTCGTGCGCAGCGCCCAGCACGACGGCGTGGCGCCGCTGGACCTGCACGCCCTGCTGGACGAGTCCCTGGATGTGCTGGTGACGGAGATCCGCCGGGCCGGGGTCGAAGTGAGGCGGCACTACGCGCCCCAGCTGCCGCCCTTCCGCTCGGACGCCGTCATGCTGCAGCAGGTGTTCGTCAACCTGGTGAAGAACGCCGTGGACGCCATGGAGGCGGTGCCGGACCGGCCCCCGGTGCTGGATGTGACCACCGCGGCCGACGCCGCGCAGATCACCGTCACGGTGCAGGACAACGGCGTGGGCATCCCGCCGGAGGACCGCGACCGCATCTTCGACCTCTTCCACACCACCAAGCCCGTGGGCCGCGGCACCGGGCTGGGGCTGTCCATCGTCCACGATCTCCTGTTCCGGCTGGGCGGCTCGATCCGCGTCGCCAGCGAACCGGGGCGCTGGTCGCGCTTCGTGGTGACCCTGCCCCTGCAGCCGCCGGAGACGCCCCGGCCGGATCCCCTGTCCATTTCCCTGTAGCGCCGCCAGCCGCCGCGGGTGACAATGTGTTTTCCCTGGCCGCCGGCGGCCCGCGGCCCGATATTGGGAGCGGCATGCCCGGCAAGGCCGGCGTTTCCACCCGAACCGGGAGTCCGGTCTTGAGCCACGTCCTGCCTCATCCCCAGAGCGACCCCGTGCACCGCTTCCACATCCCGGTGATGGGCACGGGTTTCACCATCGACACGCCCCTGAAGGTGGCGCGCTACGGCATCTCGTCGGTGGTCTCCCTGGTGGACGACGTGTTGATCGAGCAGGTGCGCCGCCGCCTGGCTGACCTGGCAGGAACCCCCTGCACGCCCATCGCCGACGGCGAGGACGATGCGCGCGCCCGGCGCATCACCGCCTACCTTGACCTGATGCACGACGCCGTGCAGGACCAGGTGGCACGGCTGCGCGCCGCGGCCTTCACCGCCGGCAGCGAGCTGAACCGCTACTACGAGCTGCTGCCGGATTCGCCCCTGCGCTCCCTCTACGAGACGATGCTGGGGTCCGCCGACCCGGACGAGCGCGCCCGGTTGCAGGACGAGCTGCGGGCGCGGGTCGTGCCCGGCGGCATCGACGTGAACATCATGACCAAGCTGGACCGCACGCACCTGCGCGGCGGCCAGGCCCTGGGCCCCCTGTTCAGCGACGCCCTGAGCGCCCTGCGCGGCTACGCCAACAGCAAGGTGCGCTCGTCGCTGGTGCTGTCGGCGGGCTTGAACCGGCGGCTGTTCTGCTACCTGCGCGAGTTCACCGACTTCCTGCCCGACGACGGCGGCGACCTGAAGAAGCGCATCGTGCTGAAGGTCAGCGACTTCCGCTCGGCCATGGTGCAGGGCAAGCTGCTGGCGCGCGACGGCCTGTGGGTCAGCGAGTTCCGCGTCGAGTCCGGCCTGAACTGCGGCGGCCACGCCTTCGGCGGCGCCGGCGCCCTGCTGGGCCCCATCCTCGAGGAGTTCGCCCGCGAGCGTGCGGGCCTCACCGACCAGCTCTATACCATGTGGCGCGGCGGCCTGGAGAAGCTGGGCCGTCCGGTGCCGTCGGACCCGCCGCCGTTGCGGATCACCGTCCAGGGCGGCCTGGGCACGGCCGAGGAGACCGAGCTGCTGCGGCGCCGCTACGGCGTCGACGGTGTCGGCTGGGGCAGCCCCTTCCTGACCGTGCCCGAGGTCGTGAACATCGACGCCGAGAACCTGGCCCGGGTCCTGGCCGCGGGCGAGGACGACGTGCAGCTGAGCCAGGGCTCGCCCCTGGGCGTGCCCTTCTGGAGCCTGCGCGACTCGGTCAGCGAGAAGGCGCGCCGCCGCCGCATCGCCGAGGGCCACCCGGGCAGTGCCTGCCCCAAGGGCTACCTGGTGGCCAACACCGAGTTCACCCGCGCCCCGATCTGCACGGCCAGCCGCGCCTACCAGCGCCGCGCCCTGCAGCAGCTGGCGGCGACCGACCTGGACGACACCGCGCGCGCGGACCGCACCGAGGCCATCACCGCCAAGGCCTGCATCTGCCACGACCTGGCCGGCAGCGCCACCGTGCCCATGGGCATCGACCCGGACGCCACCACGGCCATCTGCTGCGGCCCCAACACCGTGTACTTCAAGCAGGCGACCGGGCTGAAGGAGATGGTGGACCACATCTACGGGCGGGCGACCCTGCCCCTGGCCGCGGGCCGGCCCCACATGCTGCTGAAGGAACTGTCGCTGCACCTGGACCGGCTGCGCGGGGAGTTGGAACGCCGCGGGCGTGGCCTGGCCCCGGACGGCAGCCGGCCCGCCGAGATCCGCGCCAACCTGGCCGCGGGCATCGTCCACTACCGGGAACTGGCGGAGCAGCTGGTGCGGGGGCAGAGGGAAGAGTTCACGGCGCGCCTGGAGAAGCTGCGCGCCGACCTCGACTCCCTCGGTTGTGCTGCGAAGATCGTGTCCGGTCCGGTCCCTGCACCCGGGCCGGCAGGTTCAAACCCATTCAGCACCACGCCGACCGGCACCCGCCTGTCCGCCCCAACCCCAACTGCCGTTTACACGGCACCTGGGGCCGGAACCGGCGTTGCAAGCGGACAGGCTTCTTCCGGCGACAGGTAGCCCCCCACGCCCGGGGTTGGAAACAATCTTCGCGGCACAACCTAGGCGTCGAGCAGGGCCAGGATCTCGGCGGTCTTCTGCCGCATCAGCTCCGCGTCCCCCCGCGACTCCACATTCAGCCGGATCACCGGCTCCGTGTTGCTCTTGCGCAGGTTGAAACGCCACTGTCCCATGTCCATGGAAATGCCGTCGGTGCGGTCGATGCCCCGGGACAGCGGGGCGTAGCGGCGCTCCAGGGCGACCAGCGCCCCGTCGGGGTCGTGCAGGCGGCGGTTGATCTCGCCGCTGGCGGGGTAGGCGGCCTGCATGGCGGCAACCAGGGCGGACAGCGGCTGCCCCGTGCGGGACATCTCCTGGACCACCAGCAGCCAGGGCAGCATGCCGCTGTCGCAGTAGTGGAACTCGCGGAAGTAGTGGTGGGCGGACATCTCGCCGCCGTAGACCGCGTCCTCGGCGCGCATGCGCTCCTTCATGAAGGCGTGGCCGGTCTTGTTCATCAGCGGGCGTCCGCCCGCCTCCTCCACCATGGCCACCGTGTTCCAGACCAGGCGGGGATCGTGGATGATGGCCGCCCCCGGATGCCGCCGCAGGCTGGCCACCGCCAACAGGCCCACCAGGTAGTAGCCCTCGATGAAGGCGCCGGTCTCGTCGAAGAAGAAGCAGCGGTCGAAGTCCCCGTCCCAGGCCACGCCCAGATCGGCGCCGTGGGCCCGCACCGCCTCGGAGGTGGCGCCCCGGTTCTCCGGCAGCAGCGGGTTGGGGATGCCGTTGGGGAAGGTGCCGTCGGGCTCCGCGTTCAGGTATACGAACTCGCAGGGCAGGTGCGCGGCCAGGGCCTGCACCACCGGCCCGGCACAGCCGTTGCCGCCGTCGGCGACGATCTTCAGGGGGCGCAGCGCCGCCACATCCACCAACGCCAGCAGGTCGGCCAGGTAGGCGTCCCGGTGGTCCAGCGTCGAGACCGCGCCCGGCGACGCGGCCCGCGGGCCGCCCCCGGACACCGCCAGGGCCCCGATCTCGTGCAGGCCCGAGTCGCCGCTGATGGGCCGCGCGCCCTCCCGCACCAACTTCATACCGTTGTGGTCCTTGGGGTTATGGCTTCCGGTGACCATGATGCCGCCGTCCAGG
>JBHEPC010000060.1:0-4933 GCA_046260475.1 Candidatus Krumholzibacteriia bacterium
GTGTACTCCGCCAGACCCACCTTCGACAGGATCTCCGTGATCGCCGCCGTCAGCGTCGTCTTGCCGTGATCCACGTGGCCGATCGTGCCGACGTTGACGTGATCCTTGGTCCGTTCGAATTTTGCGCGCGCCATGTGCGGCTACCTCCTCGGAAACGGGCCCCTAGGCCCCTGCGTAAAGCCGCGTGATTTTCGCGGCGATCTTCTCCGGTACCTTCTCGTACCGGGCCAACAGCATGCTGAAGACGCCCCGCCCCTGGGTCAGCGACCGCAGCTGGGTGGCGTACCCGAACATCTCCACCAGGGGCACCTCGGCGTGGACGACCTGGTCCTCGCGCCGGGACTCGATGCCCGTGACGCGCCCGCGCCGGGCGGCGATGTTGCCGTTCACGTCCCCCAGGAAGTCCGCCGGCACGGTGATCTCCACCGTCATCACGGGCTCCAGGAGCACGGGATCGGCGGCCTTGGCCCCGTCCCAGAGGGCGTTGACCGCGGCGTTGCGGAACCCCATCTCCGTCGACTGCCCCTCTTCCCAGGCGCCGCCCACGAGGCGTACGGCCACGTCGACGAGGGGATAGCCGGCCAGCACGCCGGTATCGCAGGCCTGCCGGACCGAGCTCTCCACGAAGGGCACGAACTCCGCCGGCACCTGCAGCGGCGAGGCCTCGTTCGCGAAGGCGATGCCCGTGCCGTAGGCGCCGGGCCCGATGGCCAGTTCCACGCGGGCGAAGTTGTTCCGCCCGCCGGCGTCCCGGGCGTACTCCCCCGTCGAGACCACGTCGCGGCCGACCGTCTCCCGGTAGGCCACCTGGGGGCGGCCCACGTTGCAGGAGACCTTGTGCTCGCGGCGCAGGCGCTCGATGACGATCTCCAGGTGCAGCTCGCCCATGCCCCAGATCACGGTCTGGCCGCTGTCCGGGTCCTTGCGCACGTGGAACGAGGGATCCTCGTCCGCCATGGCCTGCAGGGCGTCGCCCAGCTTGTCCTGGTCCGCCTTCGTGCGGGGCTCGATGGCCGTGTAGATCACCGGGTCGGCGAAGGTCATCGGGTCCAGCAGCAGCGGGGCCTCCAGGGCCGTCAGGGTGTCGCCGGTGCGGATCGACTTGAACCCCACCGCGGCCACGATGTCGCCCGTGCGCGCCTCCGCCAGGTCCTCGCGCTTGTTGGCGTGCATGCGCAGCAGGCGCGCGATCCGCTCCTTCTTGCCGGTGTTGACGTTCAGCAGGACCTTGCCGGCGGCGAAGGTGCCGCTGTAGACCCGCAGGAACGCCAGGCGCCCGGCGAAGGGATCGACCAGGATCTTGAAGGCCAGGGCCGCGAAGGGCTCGTCGTCGGACGGGGCCCGGGTCTCGCCCGTCTCGCCGTCCTGGTCGACGCCGCGGATCGCGGGCCGGTCCAGGGGCGAGGGCAGGTAGGCCACCACCGCGTCCAGCAGCTTCTGCACGCCCTTGTTCTTCAGGGCCGAGCCGGCCAGCACCGGCACCAGATGCCCGGCGACGGTCGCCCGCCGCAGGGCCGCCTGGATCTGGGCGGCGGTCGGTTCCCGCTCGGCGACGAAGATCTCCATGATCTCCTCGTCCACCTCGCCCAGGGCCTCCACCAGGGCGGCCCGGGCCGCGGCGGCCGCGGCGGCCGTCTCCGCGGGGATCGCCACGGTGTCGAAGGTCATGCCCAGGTCGTCGTCGTGGTAGATCCGGGCGGTCATCTCCACCAGGTCCACCACGCCGCGGAAGGTGTCCTCCGCGCCGATCGGGATCGTCACCGGCACGGGGCGGGCGCCCAGGCGGTCCCGTATGCTCTGCACGGCGCGGTCGAAGTCGGCGCCGAGGCGGTCCATCTTGTTGATGAACGCGATGCGGGGCACGCTGTACTTGTCGGCCTGGCGCCAGACCGTCTCGGACTGGGGCTCGACGCCGCCGACGCCGCAGAACACCGCCACGGCGCCGTCCAGCACCCGCAGGCTGCGCTCCACCTCGGCGGTGAAGTCCACGTGCCCGGGGGTGTCGATGATGTTGACCTGATGGCCCTGCCAGGTGCAGAAGGTGGCGGCCGAAGTGATCGTGATGCCGCGCTCCCGCTCCTGCTCCATGTAGTCCATCTGGGTGGCGCCGTCGTCGACGTCGCCCGGGCGGTGCACGCGACCGGTATAATACAGGACACGCTCAGTCGTCGTCGTCTTACCGGCGTCGATATGAGCCATGATCCCGATGTTCCGGATCGTTTCGAGTGCGACTTCGCGCGCCACCACTGCTCCAGGTTCCAGGGCCCGGGCCAACCCCGCCGACCGGCGGCGGAACTGGCGTCCAAACCCAGACAAACAACGCGCACATCACCCTTGCGGGCAGTGCGTCTCCGGTGCCTCTAGTCCCGTGTGAATCCGTTCCGGGACGTTGCTCGGGCTATTCGGTTGTGCGATCCGTTCGCGTAATCGAGCGCTTGCTGGCGAGAACGAGAGGGACCCTTACCAGCGGCAGTGGGCGAACGCACGGTTCGCTTCAGCCATTCGGTGAGTGTCTTCGCGCTTCTTGATAGACGGTCCTTCGTTCTTGCTCGCCATCATCAGCTCAGCCGCCAGGCGTTCCGCAAAGGTGTGCTCCGGTCGGCTGCGGGCGAACCCGATGAGCCAGCGCATCGCCAGCTGGGTCCGCCGCTCGGCCCGGACTTCGACGGGCACCTGGTAGGTGGCACCGCCGATGCGCCGGGACTTCACTTCGACACTGGGCTTGACGTTGTTCAGGGCCGAGCGGAAGACGTCGACGCCCTCCTGCCCGCTCTTCTCCTTGACCACGTCGAGCGCCGTGTAGAATGCACTCTCAGCGACGCTGCGCTTCCCGTCACGCATGCAATAGTTGATGAACTTCGTCACCATCAGGTCGCCGTACCGGGGATCGCCGGCGACGACACGCTTCTCGGGACTCCTGCGTCGCGACATTGCTCTTCCACTCCCGGGCGGGGATCCCCCGCCGAATGCGCCGGCACGGCCGGCGGAAAACCTGTCGGGGCGGCGCCGGCGGCGCGCCCTAGCTCTTGGGGCGCTTGGCCCCGTACTTGGACCGGCCCTGGCGCCGGGCATCAACGCCGGAGGCGTCCTGGGTGCCGCGCACGATGTGGTAGCGCACGCCCGGGAGGTCCTTCACACGCCCGCCGCGCACCAGCACGATGCTGTGCTCCTGCAGGTTGCGGCCCTCGCCCGGGATGTAGGCCGTGACCTCGATGCCGTTGGTCAGCCGGACGCGGGCGATCTTGCGCAACGCCGAATTGGGCTTCTTGGGCGTCTGGGTGTACACG
This sequence comes from Candidatus Krumholzibacteriia bacterium, assembly GCA_046260475.1. GTDB lineage: Bacteria > Krumholzibacteriota > Krumholzibacteriia > LZORAL124-64-63 > LZORAL124-64-63 > JACZKN01. The sequence goes on from JBHEPC010000060.1 coordinate 3,288, forward strand.
CGGGTGCACACGCCCTTGCGCTGGGGGCAGGACTGCAGGGCCGGGCACTTGCTCTTCTTCGTGGGGGCCTTTCGCCCCTTGCGGACCAGCTGGCTAAGGGTAGGCAATTCCGGTCTCCTGCATCTTAAGTCGCTGGCGGTGGCCAACTTGGGCGCCGCCGGACATGATCTGACAACGTGTCTGCACACATTCAGACACCGCGGCAGCCTGGAACGGCTGCCGCTGTGAAGGCGGAATATTATACGGGAGACCACGCGGTGTCAAGGTTTGCGGCATTTTTTCCTTCACCCGGGGCCCTTCCGGCCGAAACCGGGAGCAGACCGGTAATCCCGCTGACCCGGCTCTTTCGAGAGGTTCGCCTGCCCATGCCTGAGATCAGGACCGTCGACGAGGAGAAATCCCAGAGCCGGGCTCGCCTGGCCATCTGCTGGCTTTCCCTGCTGGCCTACCCGGTGGTGGGGTACAACCGGGACCTGTATGGGACCGACATCTTCGCCCGCGGCATGACCACCATCGTCGCCTACATGCTGTTTTCCGTCGCCTGGTACGAGTTCGTGCGCCGCAACCCCTACCGCTGGCCGCGGCGCCGCTACGTCTCCCTGGTGGCCGACCTGGGGATCATGACCGTCTTCCTGCACCTGGGCGGGAAGTACGTGGCCGCCTTCTACCCCATCTTCCTGTGGATCATCATCGGCAACGGCATCCGCTTCGGGCCCCACTTCCTGACCTGGGCCCAGGTCATCGGCACCGTGGGCTTCGGCTCGGTGATGCTGGGCAACGGCTACTGGCAGGACCACCGCGAGGTGGGCTTCGGCATGCTCCTGGGCGTGGTGGTCCTGCCCACCTTCTACCAGACCCTGCTGCGCCGCCTGCGCAAGATGCAGGAACTGGAGGTGGCCTTGGCCCGCTCCCGCCTGGCGGACAAGGCCAAGGACCAGTTCCTGGCCACCATGAGCCACGAGATCCGCACGCCCATGAACGGCGTGCTGGGCATGGCCCAGGCCCTGGAGGATACGGAGCTGGACCCCGACCAGCGGGAGCACCTGGCCATCATCACCCGCTCGGTGGAGTCCCTGCTGCACATCATCAACGACATCCTCGACTACTCGAAGATCACCTCCAGCAACCTGTCCCTGGAGCAGGTGCCCTTCGACCTGCGCCAGGTGCTGGAGGACGTGCAGTCGCTGCTGCAGTCCACGGCCGCGGCCAAGGGCCTGGCCCTGGAGTTCGCCTACCCTGACGACGCGCCCCGCCACTTCCGGGGCGATCCCACGCGGATCCGCCAGATCGCCTTCAACCTCGTGGGCAACGCCATCAAGTTCACCGAGCAGGGCAGCGTGCGGATCTCCTGCCGGCCGTCCGCCTCCGGGCGCTCGCCCCTGGTGAAGCTGGTGGTGGCCGACACGGGCATCGGCATCCCCGAGGACCGCCTGACGGCGGTCTTCGACCAGTTCGAGCAGGCCGACAACTCGACCACCCGCCAGTACGGCGGCACGGGCCTGGGCCTGGCCATCAGCCGGCAGCTGGCCCGCATGATGGGCGGCGACATCACCGTCAAGTCGGCCGTGGGCAAGGGCTCGACCTTCACCGTGGCCATGGACCTGGAGCCGGCCCCGGCGCCGATCGCCGCCGCCGCGCCGGCCGCG
>JBHEPC010000067.1:0-5919 GCA_046260475.1 Candidatus Krumholzibacteriia bacterium
AGGTGTGGGCGCGGTGGTACAGGCGTCCCGGGTGCAGGTTCAGGCCCGCGGGAACCGCCGGCCCGGCCTGTTCGCCGCCGGCCGCCCGCGCGGCGAACTCCGCGTGCCGGCCGCAGGTGGCGCATGCGAAGCCGTGCTCGCAGATGCGGTCGGGCGCGGTGCCGTCGTAGGCGTGGCGGCAGCGGCGGCGCTCGGGCGGCAGCTCGGCGAAGGTCTCGGGCCAGGCGGCCAGGTCGGCGCCGTGGCGGCGCACGTCCTCGCGCCAGCGGCGCAGGGCGTAGACCAGGGTGCAGGCCGCCACCGCCAGCACCGAGTAGAAGATGCCCAGGAACACGACGTGGCCCAGGTCCCAGTGGAATTCGTAGGCGGTGGGGATCATGGCGTGCGGCCTCCCGGCAGCTCCTGCAGCTCCCGTTCGCGGGGGAAGAGGTTGAGGTAGCGGAACGACAGCGAGTAGAGGATCACGCCGTAGGCCACGACGCCCAGCAGCACCGCCCACTCCTGCAGCGACGGCCAGTAGGTCATGACCTCGGCGAACGCCAGGGTGGGCACCGACAGGGTCTGCAGCGTGACGACCAGGCGGTTGAAGACGACGCCCAGGCAGGCCAGCAGCCCGCCCGCCACCAGCCAGCGGGTGTCCTGGACCCGGCGGCGGCCCAGCAGGATCGTCGCCGGCAGCAGGCCGAAGATCGTCAGCTCCAGGAACAGCACCTGGATGCCGAACAGCTCGTGCCGGTAGAACTCGGCGGCGTCGAAGCCCAGCTTCGGCAGGGTGACGGTGATCCACACGGCCGTATCGATCAGCTTGGCGACCACGTACACCGACAGCAGGATGCCCGAGATGCGGCCCAGCCGCGACAGCACGTGCGCGTCGACCAGCCGCTTGCGCGACAGCTTCTGCACCGCCATCACGATCAGCATGATGAACGACGGCCCCGTGGCGATGGCCGAGAGGATGAACAGGAAGAAGGTGGAGGGCCAGATCCCCACGCCCTCGCGGAAGGCGAAGGGGCGGCCGCTGAGCACGCCGAACATGCCGCCCAGGGAGCCCTGGTGGAAGAAGGACAGGAAGGCGCCGATGCCCGCGAAGACCACCATGATCCGGTGCAGGTTGAACTCCAGCACCAGGAACGAGGGGATCGCGCGCAAACGCCGGTTCTTCAGGACGATGGGCAGGTACTCGATGGCCAGCACCAGCAGGTAGCAGGTGATGCAGAAGGTCACCTCGGTCAGCATCGAGTGGACGTTGGCGTGCCAGAAGGCGAACCAGGCCCGGATGGGCTGCCCCACGTCCACGGCCAGGGTCACGATGGCGCCGCTGTAGCAGGCGAAGCCGACGATGACCGCCGTGTTGATCACCTGCTGCATCTCCTTCTGGCGCAGCAGGTAGGTCAAGAAGCCGAGGAAGAACGCGCCGGCGCCCAGGGCGATGATCGCCAGGTCCAGCACGATCCACAGGCCGAAGGCGAAGCGGTTGTCCATGTTGGTGTGGTAGAGGCCGTCGGCGAACATCTGCCGCATGGCCTCGCCGCCCCACAGGGCCAACAGCGCCCAGGGCAGCAGCCACAGCAGGAAGTGTCCGGTGGGGGCCCGGTCCAGGCCGCGGGCGATCAGGCTGCGGTCGGCGAAGATGCTCCTAGCCATGGCTGCGGACCTCCCCGGCGCTCTCGCGGTCGGCCCGCAGCAGGTCCAGGCGGCTCTTGCCGATGCGCCGGACCCAGGCCTCGCGCGACAGGTAGCTGATCTTGGGCTCGGTGCCCAGGGCCTCCAGCAGGCGGAAGGCGCGCGGGTCGCGGGCCAGGCGGCTGACCTCGGCGTCGGGGTCGTTCAGGTCGCCAAAGACGATGGCGCCGTGGGGGCAGGCCTCCGCGCAGGCGGGCACGTACTCGCCCGGGCGCAGGTTGCGGCGCCCCTCGGCGGCCGCCTGCTCCCGGGCGCGGGCCAGGCGGCCGTGGCAGAAGTTGCACTTTTCGGCCACGCCCCGCATGCGCGGCGAGACATCGGGGTTCAGGGTGGTCTCCATGCCCTCGGGCCAGACGGGATCGAACCAGTTGAAGTAGCGGGCGTGGTAGGGGCAGGCCGCCATGCAGTAGCGGCAGCCCATGCAGCGCTCGGGAACCTGGGCCACGATGCCCGTGCGCGGGTCCTGCTGCACCGCCGTCACCGGGCAGACGTGGATGCAGGGGGCGTGCGCGCACTGCTGGCAGGGGATGGGCACGCACACGGTGCGCTGCTCGGGAAAGCGGCGGCCGTTGGCGACCCGGTAGACCCGCATCCAGGTGAGGCTGCGGTTCGGGCCCTCGCCCGCCGGGGGCACGGCCACGTTGTTCTCCACGGCGCAGGCCGTCATGCACGCCCCACAGCCCGTGCAGCGGTCCAGGTCGATGGCCATGCCGTAGCGGGCGGACTTGCCGTCCGTGTCCTTCATCTCAGACCTCCTCGAGCGACGCACGCCCGACGCGCCAGACGCCGGTGCGGGCCGCGTTGTCCGTCTCCACGATGCCGTAACCATCGGGCAGGGTGCCGGCCGGGTCGCCCAGGGCGGCGGGGGAGGGGCCGACCGCCGCCAGCACCACGCCCGGCATCACCGCCTCGTCCCAGGCGACGCCCACCTGGCAGCGGCCGGCGGGGGTGACCAGGGACGCCTGCTTGCCGTCGCGCAGACCCAGCTGGCCGGCGGTCACCGGGTTCAGCCGGACGCGGCCGGGGCCCGGTTTGAGGTGGGATTCCCGGTAGAGCTTGTTGGCCACCGGGGGCAGGAGACCGGCGCCGGCAACCTGCCCGCCGCCGAACACCAACGTGAGCGGGAAGGTGCTGCTGCCGGTCGGCAGGCGCCCGGCGCCCAGGGTGGCGAACGCGGTGGCCAGGCGCGGGGCGGTGTCGGCAGGGCGCAGGACCGGCGGGGTGGGCCGGGTCTGCGGGGGCTCGCGCCAACAGCCGCCCCGGGCCAGGACCAGCGCCACCTCGCGGGCCGCGAGGGAGGCGACGGGGGTCGTCCGGCCGTCGGCGGGATCGAAGATGGTCCCGGTGCCGCCCGCGTGCAGGGCCGCGGCGCGGGCCTGCAGCAGCTCCTCGTGGCGCGCCCGGCCCGCGGTCAGCGGCCCGTCCAGGCCCGCGGCCAGAGCCACGGCCGCCAGCAGGTCGGCCGGGTGCGGGATGCCCTCGGGCGCCGTCGCCAGCGGCGGCGCCCAGGCGTAGGAGTTCACGGCGGCCAGAGCCTGGGCGGGCACGTCGTCCCGCCACTCGCCGGGTGCCGCCACCGGCAGCACGAGGTCGGCGACCGCCGCGATGCCTGTGGCGCCGGAGCCGAAGGCCACCAGCAGGGCGTCCGGGCCGGCGAGCTTGCGCCGCAGCAGCGCGGGCGGCAGGGCCGGACCGGCGGCGGTGGCGTCCACCAGCAGCAGGTCCAGGGAGCCGTCCGGGAGGGCGTCGAGGGTCGTGGCCGCCGTGGCGGGCAGGTCGCCGAAGGTACCGGCGGCGTCGCGGCGCAGCACCACGCCGCCGGGGCGGCCGACCGCGCCCAGCAGGAGGTTCAGGCACCAGACGGCCCACTCCTCGGCCTGGCCCAGGGGGCCGGCGCCGGGATCGCCGACGCCCACGGCCACCGCCGGCCGGCGGGCGGCCAGGTCGCGGGCGGTGTCCTGCAGGCTGCGCAGGTCGATCTGGGCGGCGAACGCCACCCGTTCGGGGGTGAAGGGGGCCAGCAGCTCGCGGCAGACGGGCAGCCAGGTGCCGGTGGCATCATCGTCGCCGCGGACCAGGCCTTCGTCCAAAAGGACGCGGCCCAGGCCCAGGGCGACCAGGCCCTCGGTGCCCGGACGCACCGCCAGCCAGCGGTCGGCCCGGGTGGTCTCCAGGGAGCCGCAGCTCTGCACCTGGACCAGGAAGGGCAGACCGTCCTGCCGGCCGATCAGCTCCCGTGCTGCGCCGGCCCCGCACCAGCCGTCCAGCAGCGGCGCGCCGAAGCTGACGACCGCGCGGGCCGCGCCCAGGTCATAGCCCGGCACGCCCGCCGCGGGATCCACCAGGTCGGCCAGGGCGGCGGTGGCGGCCAGCCGCCCGTCCGGTGCGGTCAGGTAGTGCCCGCCGGCGGCGGCGGCGAGCTCGCGGTCCAGCACCGACAGGGCGCGTCCCGGACCGAGGTCCAGCACGGCCAGCCGTTCGCCCCGGCCCGCGGCGCGCAGGGTGGCCACGCGGCGCCCGACCTCGGCAACCGCCGCGTCCGGGGCCAGCGGTTCCCACGCCGATCCCGACGACGACGGCCGGCGCCGGGCCGCTTGCCGCAGCCGCGCCGGATGGAAACGGACCTGGGCCAGGCCCTGGCCCAGGGCGCAGGCCCCGCCCACGGGGTGGCCGGCCACGGCCGTCGTGGCCACCGGATGGGGGCCGATGCGCCGCACGCGCAGCCCGCAGCCGGCGGGGCAGAGGGTGCAGGTGGTGTGGGCCAGGCTGACCGGCCCCTTCGGCGGCCGCGGCAGCCACGACCAGTTCTGGGTCCAGATGGCCGCGTCGTCCACCAGCTTCCAGGGCAGGGGAGAGAAGGCCACACCGGCGGCCGCGCCGCCGAACATCTGCAGGAAACATCGTCTGGTCAGGTCCATCGTTGCCGTTCCCGCGTTCGGAAGTCCCGATCCCGTCGTCTACCGGTGGCACATCAGGCAGCTGTCCTGCACGCCGCGCTCGACGTGGCAGCCGCTGCAGTCGCTCATCTTCATGGAGTCCCAGGGCTCGGCGCCGCCGCCGGCGATCCGGGGTCCCCAGATGCGCCGGCTGTAGGTGCTGATGCGGTTGTACTCGTACAGCGGCAGCGTGGTGGACGTGCCGTGGTCCCCGTGGCAGCGGCGGCACTCGATCTCCGCCAGCACCACGTGGGACGCGTGGGAGAACAGCACGTTCTGGGGCTGGTCGTAGTAGGAGAGCCAGGGGATCTCCTGTTCCGGCACGATGTACCGCTCCACCAGCCTCTTCTCCGCGCCCGACTCGCCCAGCACGTCGGCGTGGCATTCCGCGCACGACGCGGTGGGGGGGATGCCGACGAAGCTGCCGTCGGCGGCGAACCCGTGGCAGTCGGCGCAGCCCAGGCCGGCCTGCTCGGCGTGCACCGCGTGGTTGAAGTCCAGGGGCTGGGCCTCGCTCCGGTACAGCAGGGCCGGCAGGCCCATCCACCCCAGCGCGAGCCCCCCGAGCAGCCCGGCGAACGGGGCGATGCGCCCGGCCAGCCGCGCGCAGACCGCGGCCGTCTCGCCCAGGCGCCGCCCCCGCACGCCGCCCCGGGCGGCACGCTCGTCGATGGTCGTGGTGCGATTCAAGGATCCGCCCTCCCGGTGCCGTTCGCGAAGAATTCGTCATGGAGCCGGACCAGCGCCCCGGCCGGCAGCACGTCGGCCAGGGGCAGGCAAGGGAAGCCGCCGTCCTGGACCAGCGGCGACGTGGCGTCGCTCGTGTCCAGCAGGCGGTCGTGGACGAAACGGGCCAGGCGCTCGTGCTCGCGCCGCATCCAGCGGCGGGCCTCGGCGCCCCGGCGCAGGCCGCGGTGCAGGGGATGCAGCCCCCCGGTGGCCGCGTGCCCGGAGACGATCCCCTCGAAGAGCCAGCCGCGGCCGTAGGGGTCGCGCAGCAGGTCACCGGGCGCGACGGCGAGGTGGGGGTTGGCCTCGGCCTCCTGCACCGCGTTGGGGAAGACCAGGTCGAAGTCCACGCCGCCGGCGCGGATGCCCACGGCGGGCCGGCCGTCGCCGTGGCCGAAGGGAAAGGTCACCTCGTCCACCCGGCCCAGCGCGCGGCCGAAGAAGGCGTCCACGCCGATGTGGCAGGTGCGGCCGCCGCGGTGGTCCAGCCACAGGTGGTTGGGGGCGAAGGCGAGGGTGTCGGGCACGTCCACGTCACCGTCGCCGCCGGGCGCGCAACCCGGTCCATCGG
>JBHEPC010000074.1:0-6373 GCA_046260475.1 Candidatus Krumholzibacteriia bacterium
GACTACCTCTCCCTGGACCAGGCCAACGCCGTGCTCGCCCGCCACGAGCGCGGCAGCGGCCGGCTCGTCTGGTGGCTGCGCGTCGGCGACCCGCAGGCCCGCGAGACCCAGCTCGACCGGCCGACCGAAGGCCCCGACGGCACCATCTACGTGCCGGGCGGCGACCAGCGGCAGGTCTTCGTGGTGACCGCCGACGGACGCGCGGCGGGCGCGTTCGGCGAGTTCGGCTCGGCGCCCGGCCGCATGGTCCTGCCGGTGGGGGTGGCCTGCGGGCCCGGCGGCACCATCCTGGTGCTCGACCGCATGCGGGCCAAGATCCTGGTCTTCGGACCGGACCACGAGTTCCAGAGCGAATTCGGCAGCGTCGGCGCCAGGCCCGGCCAGTTCTACCATCCGGCCGCCATCGCCGCGACGCCCGACAACAAGATCTGCGTGGCCCAGGGCTTCCTGGGCCGCGTGCAGGTTTTCCGTGTCTTTTCCGCCGAGAGCGGGGACACGGAAAGGTCCGCGGGCAGCGACGCTGCCCAAGGTGTGACCCGGATCGCCCTTGGCGGGTCCGCCGCCGGCCGTGCTGCCACGCAGCCGGCGGACGCCCGCGCCGAAAGGGGCGCATCCGTGCCACAAGTCGCCGTGGTCCCCGCGGCGGATCAATCCCCCAAACCGGAGGCTGAACTGTGAAGAATCTCCTCACGCTGACCCTGGTCCTGGTCGTGGGCCTGGCGGCCGGCAACGCCTTGGCGTTCCACGACGGTGGCGTCGCCTACTGCGCCGGCTGCCACACCATGCACAACAGCCAGGACGGCGCCGTCGTCGACGCCGCCAACCCCGGCGGCAATGCGTACCTGCTCAAGAGCGGCAACGCCAGCGACACCTGCCTGAGCTGCCACGCCAACTACGGCCAGTTCCGTAACGGCACCGGCTACGGCCCGGGCGGCGACTTCTACTGGCTGACCAAGACCTACACCTGGACGGCCCACGGCCGGACGCGCTCCAGCCAGGGCGATGCCCACGGCCACAACGTGATCGCCCCGGCCCGCGGCCTGGCCCAGGACGCGACCCTGACCCAGTCGCCCGGTGGCTCGTTCCAGAGCCAGTACCTGGGCTGCACCAGCTGCCACGATCCCCACGGCAACCAGAACTTCCGCATCCTGTACGGCTCGGCCATCGGCCCGGTCTACAACGGCGGCCGCTACAACTTCACGGCCGAGGCCCCGCTGGCCAAGGGCAACTCCCGCAGCACCTACATCACCGGCGGCGGCTACGAGGACGACGCCAACCACACGGTGTACAAGAGCGGCATGAGCGACTGGTGCGCCAACTGCCACACCGACTTCCACACGCCCAACACCACCAACTTCGTGCACCCGACCGGCCAGGCGCTGGGCTCGACCGTCGCGGCCACCTACAACGCCTACATCAGCAGCGACGAGATCACCGGCGGCGACGCCGCGACCTCGTACTGGGGCCTGGTGCCCTTCGAGGACATCGACGTGGACCTCGACCTGGTGGACCAGACCAGCTACACCGCCGGCCCGGCGTCCAACGACCGCGTGATGTGCCTGAGCTGCCACCGCGCCCACGCCTCGCCCTTCCAGGACATCGCGCGCTGGGACATGACCGCCACGCACATCATCGAGTCGCACCCGCAGATCACCGATGGCGGCGCGACCCAGGACGACATCGACAACATGTACTACGACTACACGTTCGTGACGAACCAGCGGTCGCTGTGCAACAAGTGCCACGCCAAGGACGCGGGCGACGAGCCCTACGCCGCGCACTAGGCGGCGGACGGACGCGCCCACGGGCGTGAACCGGCACAAGGCCCCGCGGAGTCCGCTCCGCGGGGCCTTTCCGCGCTGCTTTCCCGGGCCGGGTATGGTATGATCGGGACCGTATCGTCCACCCCGGCGGGACGCGCAACTCCCGCGATGAGAACGAGTATCAGCATGAGCCGACATCCCGCCCGCCGCCATCGTCCTTGCCGCCCGCTGCTGACCGCCGTCCTGACGGCGGCCGCCCTGCTGCCGCCCGCTGCGGCCGCCTTCCACGACGGCGGCGTCGCCGCCTGCGCCGGCTGCCACGTCACCCACGAGGGTGCCGGCGACCAGGTGGTCTTCAGCGGGGACGAGCCCCTGCTGCGCGCCGCCAACCCCACGGACGTCTGCCTGGCCTGCCACGGCGGCGCGGCCGGCGTCTTCGGCCCCAACCCCGTGCTGCCGCCGGCCGAGCGGGGCGCCGGCAATTTCGTTTTCCTGCTCGAGGACAACCTCAACGACGCCCCCGACGGCGCCGCCCACCCCATCGGCGGCGAGGCCGCCGGCCACAGCATCGTCTCCCTGGCCTACGGCACGCAGCCGGACAGCCGCTGGACCTACGCCCCCGGCGGCATCTTCCCGTCCGCCGCCTTGGGCTGCACCAGCTGCCATGACCCCCACGGCAACGCCGGCTTCCGCATGCTCCACGGCGCCGGGCCGGTGCAGGGGGGCCTCTACCAGTTCACCTACGACGCCCCCCTGGCCGAGGGCCTGGACCCGACCGATCCCCTGGCCGTCGAGGCCCGCGACCGGCACACCGCCTACCGGGCCGGCATGAGCGACTGGTGCGCCAACTGCCACGGCGATTACCACCGGCCGCCGGCCGGGCAGGGCGAATTCGCCCACCGCGTGGACGAGCCCCTGCACAGCGGCCAGCAGGACACCTACAACCTGTACGACGGCGCCAGCAACCCCACCGGCGGATCCGCCGCCACGGCCTACCTGCCGGAGGTGCCCTTCGAGGAGGCCGGCATGACCACCGACGCCACCGCGGGGCCGGGCGCCGGGGCCGCCGTCATGTGCCTGACCTGCCACCGGGCCCACGCCTCCAGCGCCGCGGCCGCCGGCCGCTGGGACTTCAACGTGGAGTTCCTGGACCAGGACGGCATGGCCTCGGGATCGTGGCCCCTGCCCAACCCCTACGCGGACCCGGCGCAGGGCTCCCTGTGCGCCAAGTGCCACCGCTCGGGCTGGCGCCACGACCTCGTGCCGACGGCGCAATAACGGCCCGCTGCCGCGGACGCAGGACGAGGACGGCCCGGGACCGCAGGCCCCGGGCCGTCTTCCTGCAGGTGCCGACCGGCGCCGGCTACATGTCCGTGGCCATGCGCTTGCGGTCGAAGATGCGCCGCTCGTACCACCAGACCAGGATCGGGCTGGCGATGAACATCGAGCTGTACGTGCCCACGATCACGCCGAAGGTCAGGGCGAAGGCGAAGTCGTGGATGACCGGTCCGCCCACCAGGTAGAGGGTGGCCGCCACGAAGAAGGTGGTCACCGAGGTCAGCATGGTGCGGCTGAGGCACTCGTTGATGGAGCGGTTGATGACCTCGCGGTAGCTCTCCTTGCGCCGCAGCCGCATGTTCTCGCGGATGCGGTCGAAGACCACGATGGTGTCGTTCAGCGAGTAGCCGATGATCGTCAGGAACGCGGCGATGATCGAGAGCGAGATCTCGAAGTTCATCAGCGAGAAGACGCCCAGGGTCAGCGTCACGTCGTGCACCAGCGCCATGATCGCCGCGATGCCGTAGCGGAAGACGAAGCGCACGGTGATGTACAGCACGATCAGGGCCAGCGCCGCCACCACCGAGTTGACCGCCGCGGTGCGCAGCTCGCTGCCGATCTTCGGCCCCACGCTCTCCTCGCGGCGCAGCTCGATCTCGGCGCCGCCCAGTCCCTCCTGCAGGTCGTCCAGCAGCTTCTGGGTGGCGTCCATGGCGCGCACGCCCTCGTCGGCCGTCGGCTCGGCCGCGAAGGTGGGGAAGGTGACCAGGAACTCGTCCTCGCTGCCGAAGCTGGTCACCTGCACCCCCGTGTAGCCCCGGGACTCGAGCCCCGTGCGGATCTCCGCCACCGAGGGCACCGGGTGGATGCGCACCTGCAGCACCGAGCCGCCGGTGAAGTCGATGCTCAGGCGCGGGCCGCCGTGGATCACCAGCGAGACCAGCGCCGCCAGCACCAGCACCGACGAGACGATGAACGCGGGCTTCATCGCACCCACGAAGTTGATCTTGGGATCCTTGAAGAATTCCATCGCTACACTCGACTTTCCCGGGCGCCGGGGCCCGGCCGTCCGCCCCGCGGGGCGCCCATGCCATGGTCCGCGGCGCGGACTAGATGCTCAGCTTCTGCTTGCCCTGGTTGCGCGTCGTGTATTCCATGATGACGCGGGTCATCACCAGGGCCGTGAACATGCTGGACAGGATGCCGATGCACAGGGTCACGGCAAAGCCCTTGATGGGGCCGGTGCCGAACCAGAGCAGGATGCCGCCGGCGATCAGCGTGGTCACGTTGGCGTCGATGATGGTGCGGGTGGCGTTGCTGTAGCCCGCCTGCACCGAGGCGCGGATGGTCTTGGCCTTGCGCAGCTCCTCGCGGATGCGCTCGTTGATCAGCACGTTGGCGTCCACGGCCATGCCCACGGTCAGGATGATGCCGGCGATGCCCGGCAGGGTCAGCACCAGGTCGAACTGGGCCAGCACCGCCATCAGGATGACGATGTTGCTGACCAGGGCCAGCACCATCACCAGACCGCTCATCCGGTAGTAGATCATGATGAAGATGATCACCAGCAGCGAGCCGTAGAGGGCGGCGTTGACGCCCTGGCGGATCGAGTCGGCGCCCAGGCTGGGGCCCACGGTGCGCTCCTCGGCGATGGTCACCGCCGTGGGCAGGGCGCCCGCGCGCAGCAGCAGCGCCAGGTCGCTGGCCTCGGCGTTGGTGAACGAGCCCTGGATCACGCCCTGGCCGCCGGGGATGCGGCCCTGGATCACCGGGGCGCTGGCCACGCGGCCGTCCAGGCTGATGGCCAGGAAGCGGCCCACGTTCTCGCCGCTCACCTTGGCGAAGGTGCGGGCGCCGCGGCTGTTGAGGGTGAAGCTGACCTGCCAGCCGCCGGGGCGGTCGGGATCCGCCGTGGGCATGGCCTCGGTCAGCTGGTCGCCCACCAGGATGGGCGCGCGGTCCAGCAGGTACAGGGGCCGCAGCCGCTGGCCGCCGCCCAGGTCGATGGGGTCGCCGCCGAGCTGGAACTCCGCGTCGCGCAGCTTCAGCGCCACCCGCGGGTCGTCCAGCAGGGCCTGCACCGCGTCCACGTCCGCTTCGGGCACGAACAAAGGCGTGCTCTGGCGCAGGTCCGGCTGCGCCACCAGCAGGCCGCTGAACGGGTGCTCGGCCAGGTAGGCCTCGCGCTCCGTGTCCAGACCCGCGTCCCCGCCCAGCATGTCGTCGAAGGCGGCGAAGGGATCGGCGCTGTCGGGCGTGGCCTGCGCCAGGGCGCTGTCCGCGGGCGCCGTGGCGGGAGCCTCGGCGGCAGCGTCAGGCGCCGCGGCGTCGGCCGCGTCCTTGGCCGCGGCGTCGGCCGCCGCCCTGGCCCGGGCCTCCGGCAGGAAGACCGCGTCCAGGGTCTCCAGCGCGGCGGTCAGCTCCTCGGCCGGCCGCACCATGCGGAACTCCAGCTGGGCCGTGCTGCCGATGAGGTTCTTGGCGCGCTCCGGATCCTGCAGGCCCGGCAGCTTGACCACGATGCGGCTGCTGCCGAAGGTCGTGATCTCCGGCTCGGAGACGCCGAAGCGGTCGATGCGGTTGGTCAGGATCTCCTTGACCCGCTGCAGGGCATCCTGGGCCTCGGTGGCGTTCATGTCCGTCTGGTCCACCTCGAGCACCAGGTACATGCCGCCCTTGAGGTCCAGGCCCCGGCGGATGGCCTTGGCGTCGATCTCGGCGATCTCCGCGGCCTTGGCCAGGTCGGTCCTGGCGGCCTCGCGCTCGGCCGCGGGCACGGAAAGGGCCTTGATGGTCGGCAGCAGGCCCCAGATGCTGAGCAGGAGGACGGCGACGGTCAGGCCCGCCCTGATCTGCAGGGAACGGTTCATGGTTGCACTCCCGATGTGCGCGGCGGCCGGGCGCCACAAAAAAAGCACGCCTTGATGTCCGTCCGGTGGGTGAGAAACGCATCAAGGCGCGCAGAGAAGGGTCCACCCCACCGTAAAATTCAGCGGCCATGATAACACCCAACCGGGACCTTTTCCAGCCCGGGCCGCGATCGGGTGCGGATTCAGACCGTGACCAGGCGGTATTCCTGCCGCCCCAGCCCCAGTTCGGCCGCCGCGTCCAACAGGGCCCCCGGCACGGCCGCGAAGCCGCTCCAGGCGGGCAACGAGCCCAGCGGGCCGCCCGCCGCCAGGTCCCAGGTGGCCCGGTCCAGGGCCACCGGATCCCGGCTGGCCAGCACGCCGACGCCCGCGGGCCGCTCGCCCCGCCGGCCGGGCCCGCCCGCTCGCCGCTCCAGGCGCAGCAGCAGGTTCACGAACCCTGCCGGGCGGGGCGCGGCCGCG
>JBHEPC010000083.1:0-7540 GCA_046260475.1 Candidatus Krumholzibacteriia bacterium
GGCGGGGGCCGCCCGGCGGCGGCCCCCGGAGCGTGGGCTCAGTCGACCTTGTGGCGGTCCATGAACGCCTGCATCAGGTCGATGGGGATGGGGAACAGCGTCGTCGAGTTGTTCTCCGACGCCACCTCCACCAGGGCCTGCAGGTAGCGCAGCTGCAGGGCCATGGGGTGCTGCTCGATGATCTGCGCCGCGTCGCTCAGCCGCTGGCTGGCCTGGAACTCGCCGTCGGCGTGGATGACCTTGGCCCGCCGCTCGCGCTCGGCCTCGGCCTGCTTGGCCATGGCCCGCTTCATCTCCATGGGCAGGTCCACGTCCTTCATCTCGACGGTGACGACCTTGATGCCCCAGGGGTCGGTGGACTCGTCCAGGATGGTCTGCACCTGGGCGTTCAGCTTGTCCCGCTCGGACAGCAGCTCGTCCAGTTCGGCCTGGCCCACGACGCTGCGCAGGGTGGTCTGGGCCAGCTGGCTGGTGGCGAAGAAGAAGTCCTCCACCTCGATGATGCACCGCTCGGGCTCGACCACGCGGAAGTAGACCACCGCGTTGACGCGGACCGAGACGTTGTCCCGGGTGATCACGTCCTGGGGGGGCACGTCCATGGTGATGGTGCGCAGGCTGACCTTCACCATCTTCTCGATGAAGGGGATGAGGATGATCAGGCCCGGCCCGCGGTTGCCCACGTAGCGGCCCAGGCGGAAGACCACGCCCCGCTCGTACTCCCGCAGGATGCGCAGGGAGTTGGCGATGATCACCAGCACGAAGAAGAGGATCACGGTCGGGAACATCAAGTACATCACACGCTCCTCGGTTCGGCCGCGGGGGCCTGGTCGGCGCGCGCCACGCGCACCATCCGCCCCCGGACCTCCAGCACCACGACCTGCGCGCCCTCGGCCAGGGCTTCGGCTGCCGTGGCGTCCCACACCTCGCCGTGCACGACGACCTTGCCGGCGGCGCCCGGGCCGCCCACGGCCGCCAGGACGCGGCCCGTTTCGCCCACCATCGCCGCCTTGCCCGTGACCACCGGCCGCCGCTGGCCGCGCACCGCCAGCCACGCGCACAGCAGGAAGAAGCCGGCGAACACCGTGACCGTGGGCACCAGCACCCGCAGGCTCAGGCGGGCCCAGGGGGCGCTGGAGGAGTCGAACAGCAGCAGCGAGCCGAGCACGAGGGCGGCCACGCCGCCGATGGAGAGCACTCCGTAGCTGGTCACCTTGACCTCCAGGATCAGCAGCACCACGCCCAGCAGGATCAACAGCACCCCGCTGGCGTCGATGGGCAGGGCCTGGAAGGCGAACAGCGCCAGCAGCAGGCAGATCCCGCCCAGCACGCCCGGCGCGAAGGCGCCCGGGTTGCTCAGCTCGAAGAACAGGCCGTAGATGCCCAGCATCATCAGGATGTAGGCCACGTTGGGGTCGGCCAGCATCTTCAGCAGGCGCTGGCGCAGGCTCGGGTCGCGGAATTCGGCCTCCAGGTCGGCCGGCAGCGTCACCGTGCCCGTGTCCACGGCCACCGCGCGGCCGCGCAGGCTGTCCAGCACCGCCGGCAGGTCGGCCGCCACGAAGTCGATCACGCCGCGGGAGAGGGCCTCCTCCTCGGTCAGGTTCAGGGCCACGGACACGAACAGGCGGCAGGTTTCGGGGTCGCGGCCCCGCTGCTCGGCCACGCTGGCGATGTAGGCCGCGGCGTCGTTGCCGACCTTGCGGGCCATGGTGCTGTCCATGCCCGCCCCGCCCATCTGCACCGGGCTGGCCGAGCCGATGTTCGTGCCCGGAGCCATGGCCGCCACGTGGGCCGCCACGGTCAAAAACGCGCCGGCACTGGCGGCGCGGCTGCCCGACGGGCCCACCCAGACCACCACCGGCAGGGGGGCGGCCAGCTGGCCCTTCATGATCTCCCGCATGGAGGTGTCCAGGCCGCCGGGGGTGTCCAGGCGGATCACGACGGCGGCCGCGCTCTCGGCCGCGGCGGTGGTCAGGCCGTCGGTCAGGTAGCTGGCGGCCACGGGGGTGATGGCGCCTTCCCAGGTCAGCACGTGGACCGGGGCGGCGGCCGCCGCCCCGGCCAGGAGCAGGGCCGCGGCGCAGGCCAGACGGCCGGATGCTGGAATCGTGTTCATGGCGTCCTCCCGGACCGGGGCGCGGATCCACCGGCAGTATAGACCATCACCGGACCCCAGGCATAGACTTACCGGCCGGTCGCGCTTATATTCGCCGGATCATGACGGCGGCCATCGGCACCATCGGGCGGTTCGTTCTCCGCGGCCTGCAGGGCACGGGCCGGGGTGCGCTCCTTTTGCGCTCCATCGTCTTCCAGCTGCCCCACACCTGGGGCATGCGGCGGGAGATCGCCGAGCAGATGCAGATCGTCGCGGTGGGCTCGCTGCCGCTGGTGGTCACCACGTCCGTCTTCGTGGGCGCCGTGACCGCGGTGCAGGCCGTCTACCAGATGCAGGCCTACGTGCCCATGAAGTTCCTGGGCACGGTCATCTCCAAGTCGGTCTTCATCGAGCTGGGGCCGGTGCTGATCGCCCTGGTGGTGGGCAGCCGGCTGTGCGCCAACTACGCCGCCGAGCTGGGCACGATGAAGGTCACCGAGCAGCTGGACGCCATGAACATCATGGCCATCGACCCGAACCGCTACCTGGCGCTGCCGCGCTTCCTGGCCTCGGTGCTGATGATCCCCATCATCACCGTCCTGGCCAACACCATCGCGGTGACCGGCGGCTACGTGGCCTCGGTGCTGACCCTGGACGTGACCAGCAGCACCTTCATCGAGGGCCTGAAGATGTTCTACAAGCACAGCGACCTGATGGGCGGCCTGATCAAGTCGTTCTTCTTCGGCGGCATCATCGCCATGAGCGGCATCTACTTCGGGTTCAACACCGAGGGCGGGGCCGAGGGCGTGGGCAAGGCCACCATGACGGCGGTGGTGGGCAGCTGCCTGAGCGTGCTGGTGGCCGACTACTTCCTGGCGATCATCCTGTTCCAGATCGTGTTCCGGAGCTGACATGGCGACAGAGCAGAAATGGGAAATTCCGCCGCCGCCGGACCAGCGGGTCGACGACCCCGCCGGGTTCAGCGGCATCGCCATCGAAGGCGTCAGCAAGAGCTTCGGCTCCAAGGTCGTGCTCGACCAGGCCGACCTGCTGGTCCACAAGGGCGAGACCCTGGTCGTGATCGGCCGCAGCGGCCAGGGCAAGTCCGTGCTGTTGAAGAACATCGTGCGGCTGCAGGAGCCGGACGAGGGCCTCATCTGGATCGAGGGGGAGGAGATCACCTCCATGCGCCGGGGCGACCTCATGGAGCTGCGCAAGACCTTCGGTTTCCTGTTCCAGGGCGCCGCGCTCTTCGACTCCATGACCGTCTGCCAGAACGTGGGCCTGATGCTCGAGGAGCACACGGACATGACGCCCGCGCAGATCCGCGACCGGGCCTGCGAGTGCCTGTCCCTGGTGGGCCTGGAGGGGGCCGAGGAAAAGCTGCCCAGCGAGCTGTCCGGCGGCATGAAGAAGCGCGCGGGCCTGGCCCGGGCCATCGTCATGAAGCCGCGCTACATTCTCTACGACGAGCCGACGACGGGCCTGGATCCCATCACCAGCGACGCCATCAACGACCTGATCCTCAAGCTGCAGCAGGAGCTGGGCGTCACCAGCATCATCGTGACCCACGACATGGCCGGCGCCTTCAAGGTGGCCGACCGCATCGCCATGCTCAGCCGCGGCAAGATCGTGTACACCGGGAGCGTGGCCGAGGTGCGGTCGACGACCCACCCCATGGTCAAGCAGTTCATCGAGGGCAGCGCCACGGGTCCCCTGGGCGCCTTCTGACACGGGAGAGAGCGGAATGGACCGCAGGAAAAACGAAGTCCAGGTGGGGATCGTCACCATCGCCGCGCTGGCGGTGCTGATCATCGGCATGATGTGGCTGAAGGACATCTCGGCGACCGGGGGCATGAACCGCTTCCAGGTGGACTTCCCCACCGTCGAGGGCCTGCAGGTGGGCGACCGCATCCAGGTGCGGGGCATCCGCGCCGGCCAGGTGGAGGACTACACCGTCATGGAAGGCTTCGTGCGGGTGCAGATCAAGCTGGACGACGAGATCGACCTGCGCGACGACGCCGAGATCACCCTGGGCACCAAGGGCATCGTGGGCGAGGTGGTCATCGAGATCCTGCCGGGCGAGGGCACGGCGGTCGCCGAAGGGCACATCTTCACCGGCCGCACCGCGGCGACCATCACCGAGATGACCGACGTGGCGGGCAAGGCCCTGGATGAGATGCGCGTCCTGGCCACCCGCCTGGACGATCTGATCACCGACGTGCAGGAGCAGGGCAAGGTGGTCGAGACCCTGGCGCTGGCCAACACCGCCCTGGCGAACCTGGACGGCGCCGTGGTCGAGAACCGGGCCGCGCTGGCGTCGTCCCTGGAGAACCTGGCGGCAGCCTCGACGGACCTGCGCGACCTGATGGCCTCGGGCGTGCTGGACGACGCCTTCGGCAGCGCGGCCAGCGCCACGGCGCGGGCCGACACGCTGCTGGCGGACCTGGGCACCACGGCCCGCCGCCTCGACACGATCCTGGCCAAGCTGGACGAGGGCGAGGGCACCGCCGCCCTGCTGCTGAACGACCCGGCCTTCCACCAGCGGGCCGACTCGGCCCTGACCTCGCTGCAGCGCCTGATGGACGAGATGCGCCGCAACCCGAAGAAGTATTTCAAGCTGAACATTTTCTAGACAGGACGAGCAACGCACACCGGCCCGCCGCGAGGCGGGCCGCGCCGGGAGGGAGCACGATGAACGCCGACGCGCGCAGGCAGGACATGATCAAGGCCATCAAGGACGCGGTGATGGTGGAGATCAAGGGGCAGCAGCTGTACAGCCATGCCGCCCGCGAGACCACCGATCCCCAGGCCCGCACCATGTTCGAGATGCTGGCCAAGGACGAGGACGACCACGTCCGCATCCTCATGAACCAGTACCGCTCGCTGATGGAAGAGGGCCGCATGAACCTGGACGACGTCCCCCCCGCCGAGGTCGACCACGGCTCCCACGGCATCATCAACGACGAGTTCAAGCGGGCCATCCGCCGCGGCAACTTCGAGATGGCCGTCATCGGCATCGGCTGCGACCTGGAGAACAAGGCCATCGCCTACTACAAGGAGCAGGCCCAGAAGTCCGAGGACAAGGACCTCAAGCAGCTCTTCACCTGGCTGGTGGAGTGGGAGGACGGGCACCTGGAGCAGCTGCTGGAGCTGGAGAAGATCTACCAGGACGCCTACTGGGCCGACCAGGGCTTCTCGCCCATGTAGGTCCCGTCCCCGACACCGATTCCCGCCCGCCGGCCCCGGCGGGCTTCCCGGACTCAGGAGCACGATGGCCTACGATCCCGCAAGCATCGAACCCCGCTGGCAGCAGCGCTGGGAACGCGAGCAGACCTTCAAGGCGGCCGACGGCGGCGACCGGCCCAAGTACTACGTGCTGGACATGTTCCCGTACCCCAGCGGGGACGGCCTGCACGTGGGGCACCCCGAGGGCTACACCGCCACCGACATCGTCGCGCGCTACAAGCGCATGCGCGGCTTCAACGTCCTGCACCCCATGGGCTGGGACGCTTTCGGCCTGCCGGCCGAGAACCACGCCATGAAGACGGGCACCCACCCGCGGACAACGACGGTCCGGAACATCGCCAACTTCAAGCGCCAGTTGAAGATGATAGGCTTCAGCTACGACTGGGAGCGGGAGTTCTCGACCACCGACCCCGACTATTTCAAGTGGACCCAGTGGATCTTCACGAAGCTGTACGAGCAGGGCCTGGCCTACGAGGCCGAGGTGGCCGTCAACTGGTGCCCCGCCCTGGGCACGGTGCTGGCGAACGAGGAAGTGAAGGACGGCCTGAGCGAGGTGGGCGGCCACCCGGTGGTCCGCCGGCCCATGAAGCAGTGGATGCTGCGCATCACCGCCTACGCCGAGCGCCTGCTCGCGGACCTGGACGGCCTGGACTGGCCCGAGCACATCAAGACCCAGCAGCGCGAGTGGATCGGCCGCAGCGAGGGCGCCGAATGCGACTTCCCCGTCGCGGGCAAGGACCGCGCCCTGCGCATCTTCACCACCCGGCCGGACACCATGTTCGGCGCCACCTACATGGTGATCAGCCCCGAGCATCCCTGGGTCGATGAGCTGACCACGCCGCCGCAGCGCGACGCCGTGGCCGCCTACCGGGCCGACGCCGCCGCCAAGAGCGACCGCGACCGCCAGATCGCCAAGGACAAGACAGGCGTCTTCACCGGCTCCTGTTGCCGCAACCCGGCCACGGACCAGGACATCCCCGTCTGGGTGGCCGACTACGTGATGATGGGCTACGGCACCGGCGCCATCATGGCCGTCCCCGGCCAGGACGAGCGCGATTGGGAGTTTGCCGAGGCCTTCGGCCTGCCCATCGTGCGCACGGTGCAGCCGCCCGCGGACTTCGACGGCAAGGCCTTCACCGGCGACGGCCCCGCCATCAACAGCGGCTTCCTGGACGGCCTGGAGGTGGCCGCGGCCAAGGCGCGGATGATCGCCTGGCTGGAGGAGCGCGGCCTGGGCGAGCGCAAGATCAACTTCAAGCTGCGCGATTGGCTGTTCAGCCGGCAGCGCTACTGGGGCGAGCCTTTTCCCCTTTTGAAGCTGGCCGACGGCACCGTGCGCCTGCTGGAGACCGACGAGCTGCCCCTGACCCTGCCGGACGTGGGGATCTACGAGCCCGCCGGCACCGGCGAGGGGCCCCTGGCCAAGATCACCGACTGGATCGAGATCGACGACCCGGTCTCGGGCCAGCGCGCCCGCCGCGAGAGCAACACCATGCCCCAGTGGGCGGGCTCGTGCTGGTACTACCTGCGTTTCTGCGACCCCCGCAACGCCGAGCGGGCCTGGTCGCCGGAACTGGAGCAGTACTGGATGCCGGTGGACCTGTACCTGGGCGGCGCCGAGCACGCGGTGCTGCACCTGCTGTACGCCCGCTTCTGGCACAAGGTGCTGTTCGACCTGGGCCTGGTCTCGACCAGGGAGCCCTTCGCCAGCCTGCGCAATCAGGGCATGATCCTGGGCGAGAACAGCGAGAAGATGAGCAAGAGCCGCGGCAACGTGGTCAACCCCGACGACGTCATCCGCGAGCACGGCGCCGACAGCCTGCGCCTGTTCCTGATGTTCCTGGGCCCCCTGGAGCGGGACAAGCCCTGGAACCCCCGGGGCATCGAGGGCGTGCGGCGCTTCCTGGACCGGGTCTGGCGCCTGTACTTCGACGACGAGACCGACCGGCTGCTGCCCGCGGTCCAGGACGTGGCCGCCGACGAGGACGTGCTGCGCGTGCTGCATCGCACCATCGACGCCGTGACCGGCATGACCGAGGACCTGCGCTTCAACACCGCCATCAGCCAGATGATGGTCTGCGTGAACGAGCTGAACCAGCGCCAGGTGCGCCCGCGCGCCGTGCTGGAGGCGTTCGTGCTGCTGCTGGCGCCCTACGCGCCCCACCTGGCCGAGGAGATCTGGGCCCGCCTGGGCCA
>JBHEPC010000087.1:0-4937 GCA_046260475.1 Candidatus Krumholzibacteriia bacterium
CAGACAGGCAGCCGGCGGCGTGGCCTCCCGGCCGCGGCCGGCGCCGAGAACAGCGGAGGACCCATCATGACGATCTCCCTCGCGGGCCGCCGCGCCCTGGTCACCGGCGCCAGCCGGGGCATCGGCCGGGCGGTGGCCCTGGTCCTGGCCGCCGAAGGGGCCCGGGTGGCGGTCCACTACGGCCGCGACGCCAAGGCGGCCGAGGCCGTGCGCCGGGAGTTGGCCGGCAGCGGCCACGCCGTCCTGGGCTGCGACCTGGCCGACCCGGCCCAGGCCGCGTCCCTGGCCGACCGGGCCGCCGAGGCCCTCGATGGCCTGGACATCGTGGTCAACAACGCCGGCGTCTACGACCGCCACGACCTGCACGAGCACGGCTGGCTCGAGACCTGGAACCGCACTCTGGCCGTGAACCTGACCGCGCCCGCCCTGGTGATCGCCGGGGCGCTGCCCCACCTGGAGCGGGCGCCGCGGGCCCACATCGTCAACGTCTCCAGCCGCGGCGCCTACCGGGGCGAGCCCCAGGCCCCGGCCTACGGCGCCGGCAAGGCGGGCCTGAACGCCCTGAGCCAGTCCCTGGCCCAGGCCCTGGCGCCGCGCGGCATCGTCGTGGTGGGGGTGGCCCCCGGCTGGGTGCTGACGGACATGACGCGCGGGTACCTCGAGGGCCCCGAGGGCGAGGCCATCCGCGCCCAGAGCCCTGCCGGCCGGGTGGCCACGGCGGCGGAGGTGGCGGCGGTGGTCGCCTTGGCGGTCTCGGGCCGGGCCGACGCCCTGCAGGGGGCCATCATCGACGTCAACTGCGCCTCGTACCTGCGCTGACGCGACCGCGGTCAGCCGCCGCGGGTGCCGGCCAGGCCGAAGGGCAGGTGGGTCAGGGTGCCGAAGGTGATGCCGAAGACCATGCGGTCCTTGTCGCTCAGGCCCAGGAACAGGCCCGGCTGCAGCGGCCCGGCGGGGATCAGGCCCGGGTACAGGTTCAGGCGCCAGCGGATCTCCTTGGTCTTGGCGTACTGCAGGCTCGCCAGCAGCGAGTTGTGCCGGTCGTAGAAGATGCCCGCCGAGGTGGCCAGGTCCGTGGTCTTGCTCAGGGTGTCCACGTCCCTGAGGTTCTTGGCCACCAGGCCCAGGCCCCAGGACAGGCAGCGGCCCTGGTAGTCGGTCAGGCTCATGCCCAGCTCGGCGTGGCCGCCCCAGCGGTAGAAGATGCTGCGCAGACCCTTGCGGTCCAGGTGCCACTTGACCATGTAGTTCTGGCCCATGTTCTGCAGCTCGCCGCTGTCGGGGGCGAAGACCGGCTGGTACGACCAGTCGGCCATGTGCAGCTCCTCGCTGAAGAAGCGCGCCACGCTGTCGTTGCTGAACAGGAGGATGCCGGCGGGGTTGAAGATCCAGAAATCGGCCACCGGGTCCGGATTGGGGCCGCGGCGGCGGGTGTTTTCCACCACCTCGTTCAGGAAGTGGTAGGCGAAGAGGGTCACCCCGGCCGCCAGCTTGGGCCGCTGCCAGTCGTGGTAGCGGAACCACTCCTCCATCATGCGGTAGCTCATGCCGCCGCCCAGCAGGTGGTTCATGTAGTTGGGCCAGTACTGGGCGTTGCCCGAGTTCACCGAGACGGGGATCACCTCGCTGGAGACGAAGTCCCAGAAGCCCTTGCGGGCAACGGACCAGGCGGGGAAGGCCAGGTTCTCGGCCACGTTGCGGATGCCCGTGGCGTAGGAGATCTTCCCGGGCCGGTTGTCCCGGTTGCTGATCTGCATGATGCCGAAGCCGCCGTTCAGGACCAGGCGCAGCGGGTGCACCAGGCGCTGGGAGCCGTAGTCCAGGCCGCGGTAGAAGTAGTAGGTGCCCTCCTTGCCCGCGATGGTGTCGGTCCAGCCGGTGGCGCCGAAGGTGATGTCCGTGTAGGTGACACCCGGCTCGGCGCCCGCGTACGCGTTCGCAGCCATGAGCAGGCAGAGGATCAGAACGGCCCGTCCGTGGGCCCGGGGCATCCTTGTCATGTTCACACCAGATCCACGATCGAGCCGTAGTCGGGGTCGAACAGGCGCTTGTAGATGCGGCTGGCGAAGCCGTCGGTCATGCCCGCCATGTAGTCGCAGATGATGCGTGCGCGCCGGTCGGGCGCGTCGCCGGCGGCCTGCATCTCGACCTCGACGTCCCGGGACAGCAGGGCCTGCCGGGGCGAGCCCGGCTCCAGGTAGTTGTCCTTCAGGGCGGTGAAGATGCGCTCGAGCATGAAGCCGCCCTTGTGCTCCAGCTGGCAGACCTGGGGCGACTGGAACACCACCTCCCGGGCCAGGCGCGCGTACAGCTTCTGCTCGCGCACCACCGCCGGGTCGATCGCGATGGCGAAGCGGTAGCGGTTGCTCAGGTCGTTCATGAACGTGTCCCGCTCCTCCAGCCGGCAGGCCTCGACGAAGGCGCCGATCTTGCGGTTCATCATGCGCTCGAGCCGGTGGTCGGTGACGGCGGCCTTCAGCTCGTCGACCAGCGTCCGTTCGTGGGCGTCCAGCGTCTGGCCCGCGGCCCAGCGCTCCACCGCCGCCAGGTGCAGGAACCCGGCGTTGGCGCTGTCCACCAGGTCGTTCAGGGAGTAGGCCGTATCATCGGCCCAGTCCATGATCTGGCACTCGAGGCTGCGGAAGGCGTTGCGCGCCTTGCCGGGGGCCAGGTCGGCGGGGAAGGCGCGGCCCGCGAACACGAACTCCAGGTACCGCTGCTGGTCGTCGTACAGGAAGTGCCGGCGCGGATCGTCCCACTCGCGGAACAGGGTCTTGTACTTGAGCACCCCGTCCATGAACGCGCGCGAGGGGTTCATGCCCCGGCGGCTGCGGCCGCTGGTGAAGATGATCTCGGTGATCAGCCGCAGCGTCTGGGCGTTGCCCTCGAACCCGCCCCAGGGCTTCATCAGCCGGTGCAGGGTGGCCTCGCCGGCGTGGCCGAAGGGCGGATGGCCGATGTCGTGGGCCAGGGCGCAGGCCTCGACCAGGGCGGTGTCGATGGCGAACCCGGGCCGCAGGTGCCCGCTGCTGGCGTTCAGCCAGCGGGCGATGGAGCCGGCGATCTGGCTGACCTCGATGCTGTGGGTCAGCCGCGTGCGATAGAAATCGTACTCGCCCGACAGGAAGACCTGGGTCTTGGCCTGCAGCCGGCGGAAGGCGGCGTTGTGGATCAGCCGGTCGCGGCCGCGCTGGAACACGCTGCGGAAGTCGGGCTCGCGGGGCTCCAGCTCCTCGCGGTCGAAGTCGTTGTAGAAGGCGTTGGTCTCGACGCCGGTCATGGCGTGTCCCTTCCGGCGGCCCGGCGCTGCCGCACCGCCTCGTAGAGCAGCACCGCGGCCGTGGCCGCCACGTTCAGGCTGTCGCCGGTGCCGGCCATGGGCACGGCCACCCGCCCGTCGGCGGCGGCCAGCCAGGTGGGCGAGAGGCCCTCGTGCTCGGCGCCCAGGACCAGGGCCACCGGGCCGGTCAGGTCCACCTCGTCCCAGGGGCGGCCGCCGTCGGGGGTGGCGGCCAGGATGGTCAGCCCGCGCTCGCGCAGCCAGGCCGCGGCCTGGGCCGGGGGCGCCTCGACCGCGGGCACGCTGAACGCGGCACCGCGCGAGGCTCGCAGGCAGTTGGGGTTGCCCGGGTCGGCGCCCACGCCCGTGCAGAGGACGGCCCCGGCGCCGGCGCCGTCGGCGATGCGCAGCACCGCGCCCAGGTTGCCCGGCTTCTCGACGTTCTCCAGCGCCACGACCAGCGCCGGCCGGCCCGCGGGCAGGTCGAGGTCGCCCAGGCCGGTCTCGCGGTTGCGCGCCACCAGCAGCAGGCCCTCGCTCCCGTCGCGGTAGGCCACCTTGTCCATCACCTGCGGCGGCACCTCGACCGTCGGTACGCCGGCCGCGGCGAGGTCGGCGTAGAGGGCCGCGGTCGCGGTGGCCATCTGCTGCGGGCAGGCCCAGACCTCGACCGCCGGCACGCCGGCGTCCAGGGCGCGGCGGATCACCAGGGGCTCCTCGACGATGACCAGGCCCTGCTCGCGGCGCTCGCGGCGCCCGCGCAGGCGCACCAGGGCCTTGACCCGGGGGTTGGCGGCGCTGGTGATGACCAGGGGCGGCTTCATGGCGCCTCCGGGGGCGCGGCGCAGACGGCGGCCACCGCCGCGGGCAGGGGCACGATGCGCCGGGCCGTGTAGTCGAAGCAAACCATGCCGTTCTCCACCAGGGCGACGGCCTTGCCGTCGGCCGGGCGGGTGACCCGGTAGGCCAGCCGGAAGCCGGCGCGGCCCGGCTCGCCGGCCGCCACCTCGATGCGCAGCAAGTCGCCGGCGAAGGCCTCGGCCTGGTAGACGACCGCCGCGTCGCCCAGGATCAGGGACACCCCGGCGCAGTCCAGCTCGCTCCAGCCGTGGGCGGCCAGGAACGCCACCCGCGCCTCGTGCACCAGCGCCAGCAGGCGGTCGTTGCCCAGGTGGCCGCCGTAGTTCAGGTCGGTGGTGCGCACGGCGATCTCCGTGGCGAACGGATAGGCGGCGCGGGGTGCGAGCTGGACGCGGGGCATGGGGCTCCTTTGGTGGCACAGTCTGCGCCGAATTTAGCGCGGGGGGCCGGGCGCCGGTAGGGGAATTCCGGGGTCGAGGCGCGAAGCGCGTTCATGATACAGTGGATTCGTTGCACCCCGGACCACGCACGGAGGGACGATGCTGAAGGAATTCGGGACCGCTGCCGCGCTGATCATGATGCTGTCGAGCTTCTTCCTGGCCGCCTGGCTGGGCGCCGTGCTGACCCGTCCGGGGCGGCCGCTGCACGGGTTCGTCACGCGGCGGCTGAAACCGCTTGTGCTCGGGCTGTTCGTCCTGCATCTGGCCATCGACCAGTGGGCCGACCGCGGCGGCGGCGCGCTGGCCCATGGCGTGGACCAGACCGTGCTGTTGCTGCTGGTGATGCTGTTCGTGCC
>JBHEPC010000088.1:0-4613 GCA_046260475.1 Candidatus Krumholzibacteriia bacterium
CGGCCCAGCGCCTGGGGCCCGGAGCGCACCATCGACTCGAAGAAGGCCCGGTCCTCGGCGGCGCAGAGGGTGGCGTCGCCGTCGCGGCCGCCGCGGGCCAGGAAGACCTGGAACATGCGTTCGAGGGTGTGCCGTGCGGCCTGGCCGGCTTCGCGGGTCGCGCAGACCTTCTCCACGTCGTCCAGGATGGCCTCGAGGATGGGCAGGAAGCGCCCGTCGATGCCGTCGCTCCAGTGCTTGCGGAAGGTCCGGGGCACGACCTTGACCTGCGCGGGGAGGTCCGCGAAGGCCGTCTGCCGCAGGTGACCCTGGGCGTCGGCCTCGCGGCGCTGCCGCAACAGGCGGGTCGCCAGGGTGTGCAGGACGTCCTCGGGGGCGTCGGCGTCGATGCGCACGGACGCGATGCCCAGCTTGTCGAACAGGCCCAGCAGGCGGTCCAGGCCCCGCTGACCGGCAGCCAGGCGCGTCCCCTGGACGACCAGGGCGTCGCCGTCGGCCGCCAGTTCGACGGCGCGGGTGCCGCCGGCCGCGGCCGCCGCCTCGCGGTACTCGGCCACGGCCGCCGCGAACCGCCCGTGCCCCCTGGGGTACAGGGCGCCCGCGGTCAGCAGGCGGTCCAGCGCCAACAGCACCGCGGCACCGGGCGCCGGGGCGTCCTGCAGGGACACGAAGGTCGCGGTGTGGCTGTCGCCGGACATCGCCAATTGCTCTCCATACGGCACGTCCGGGCCCTTGTGCCCGGCCTCGCCTCGGTATCGGCCCGCGGCCAGGTGACCTGAGCCCCGGCCCACAGACGCCGCCGCCCCGGCCGGAGGGCCGGGGCGGCGGCGGGCACGACGGCCGGTGGCCGGCGCGGGCGTCAGACGCCCGCCCGGGCGGCCTTGCGCAGCGCCTTCTGCTCGTGGAGGGGCAGCACCAGGCTCGGCTTGCGGCGGATGCGGGCCTTCTGCATCAGGAAGACGCCCACCCACAGCGCGATGCCCACGGCGTCGACCCCCAGCACCGGCAGGTCGGTGCCGGGCGTGGCCCAGTGGATGATCTTGGGGAAGAAGAGGATCAGCGTGGCCACGGCCATGATCGCCCACTCGAGGACGTTCATGCCGCAGACCATGTAGCCCATGGTCAGGCTGCCGAAGGCGATGGTGCCCAGGAGGATCGTCAGCCAGTCCATGCCGATGTGCACCCAGCTGCCGTGCAGCAGGAACCCCTGGCTGTAGGCGAACAGGAAGGGGCCGATGTAGAGGAACTTCGCGAACTTGAAGCTGGTCCAGCCGGTCTTCCAGGGGTCGGAGCCGGCGATGGCCGCACCGGCGTAGGCGGCCACGCACACCGGCGGCGTGATGTTCGAGTCCTGGCTGAACCAGTAGACGATCATGTGGCTGGAGATGAGGATCCACGGCACGTGCTGGATCAGCTCCCGGTCCAGCGACATCTCGTCCAGGGGCACGCCGAAGTTCTGCATGGCGATCATCCTGGAGACCGAGCCCACCGTCAGCACGGCGGTGATCAGGTACGCTGCCGTCACCGGCACGCCCATGCCCAGCACCAGCGAGGCGATGCCGATCAGCAGGATGGCCACGGGCAGGAAGCCGCCCGAGAGGTTGATGATGATCTCGGAGAAGCGCAAACCGATGCCCGAGAGGCTGATGGTGCCCACGATGATGCCGATCACGCCGACGGTGGCGCCGATGATCAGGGTGTTGCGCCCGCCCTCGATCATGGCGTCGAGGATCTGCCGCGGTCCCATGCGGTGGTCGGGGGTGAACCAGCTGACGACCACGCAGCTGGCCGTGGCCACCACCGCCGAGAAGCCGGCCGAGCGGCCCATCAGCATCATCACGATGATGATCACCAAAGGCGTGGCCAGGAACCACTCTTTCTTGAGGATCTGCCAGGCCGTGGGCGCACCCGGTTCGATTACGCCCTTGAGCCCGTAGCGCTTGGCCTCGAAGTGGATCATCACGAACACCGACAGGAAATACATCAGCGCCGGGAACACGGCCATCTTCATGATCTGGACGTAGGGGATCTCGGTCATCTCGGCCATCAGGAAGCCGCCCGCGCCCATGATGGGAGGCATGAACATGCCGCCGATGGACGCCGCCGGCTCGATGGCACCGGCCACGTGGGGCCGGAAGCCGGCCTTCTTCATCATGGGGATGGTGAAGGCGCCGGTGGAAACGGTGTTGGCGATGGCCGACCCCGAGACCGAGCCGAAGAAACCCGAGGCGATCACGGCCACCTTGGCCGGGCCGCCGACGCTCTTGCCGGCCAGGGCCAGGGGCACGTCGATAAAAAAGCGGCTGGCGCCCGAGGCCTTCAGGAACGAGCCGAAGAAGATGAACAGGATCACGTAGGTGACCAGCACGTCGGCCATGATCCCGAACACGCCGTCCTGGTTGTAGAACAGGTAGTTCAGGGCGCGCGGGACGCGGAAGCCGTCGTGGGCGAACTCGTTCAGCACCGGGATGCCGTCCAGCAGGTTGCCCCACAGCAGGTAGACCAGGAAGCCGAGCCCGGAGATGGTCATGCTCAGGCCCAGCACCCGCCGCGCGGCCTCGAGCGAGACGAGGATGCCCACCACCGCCATCGCCGTGTCCAGGTCCGTCTCCGACCCCATGCGGTAGT
Organism: Candidatus Krumholzibacteriia bacterium; assembly: GCA_046260475.1. Lineage (GTDB taxonomy): Bacteria > Krumholzibacteriota > Krumholzibacteriia > LZORAL124-64-63 > LZORAL124-64-63 > JACZKN01. The sequence goes on from JBHEPC010000088.1 coordinate 2,629, forward strand.
TCAGGTTCTCGTACTCCAGCATCCAGTAGCCGACCACGCCGATGGCGACCAGGGCCATCACGACGTCCGAGACCGAAGGCCGATCGGTGCGCGACCGCCTGTTCATCGGGTAGGTCAGGAACACCATGACGAAGGTGATCAGGACGTAGACGCCCTTGTGGTACTGGGTGGCCACCGGCTGCACCGCGGAGTTCCACATGTAGAACAGGACCATGAACACGGCCAGGGCCGCGGTCAGCGCGTACCACAGCTGCTTGAGGTTGCGGCCGGACTTGGCGTCCTTCTCCATCAGCGCGGTGACCTTGGCGTGGTCCGCGCCCTCGGGCAGGGGGAGTCCTTCGTCGGTGGTGGGGCGGTCGGGGTCCGTCATGGCAGTTTCCTTCTGCTGGCGGGGCGGGCAGGCCGCCGCGGTCGGTTGCGTACCGGCGCGGGGAGGCCGGCCCTCCCCGCGCCATCAGCCGGCGGTTGATGCAGTGGCTACTTCAGCTTGTCCGGCACCGTCAGGCCGGCCTCCTCCCAGAACTTCACCGCGCCCGGATGCAGCGGCACCGACGCGCCCAGGAAGTTGTTCTCCATGTTCATGCTGTCGAAGGTCTTGTGGGCGTCGGCCATGGCCGCCATGCCGTCCTTGCTCCACAGGGCCTTCATCACGCCGTAGACCACCTCGGCCGGCACGTCCTTGGTCACCGTCAGCATCGTGGCGTCCTGGAAGCTGGAGCAGGCGGGCATCTTGTCGCCGTAGGTGCCGGCGGGGATAACCACCGGGATGTAGGCGTACTCCGCGTAGAAGCCCGCCGCCTCGGCGTCCTTGCCCACCTCGAGCAGGGCGATGTCCATCTGCACGGAGGCCTCGATGATGGAGCGGTTGGGGAAGCCCACCAGCACCCAGAAGGCGTCGATCTTGCCGTCCTTGAAGGCGCTGGCCGCGGCTGAGTAGCCCAGGAACTGGGGCTTGAACTCGTCCCAGACGCCCAGGTGACGGAAGAAGCGCTCGGCGCTGGCGGCGGCGCCGCTGCCGGCGTTGCCCACGGCGACGCGCTTGCCGACCAGGTCCTTGGCGGTCTTGAAGCCGCTGTCCGCGCGCACCACGAGCTGGGCGGGGGCGCCGTACAGGAAGCCCAGCGACCGCGTGGCGTCGTACTTCGTCTCGTCCTTGGGCAGTTTGCCCTTGGCGCCGAGGGACAGGTCCACGGCGTAGCACATGCCGAAGTCGCTCTCACCGGAGTGGACGCGCTTGACGTTCTCGACCGAGCCGCCGGAGCCCACGGCGGAGACCCTCAGGTCGGGCATCACCTTGGGCAGGTAGACGGCCATGGCGTTGGCGAAGGTATTGAAAGTGCCACCGGTCGGGCCGCCGCCCACCTTGGCCTTGTACTCCTGGGCGAGGGCGCCGTCGGCCGGCGCGAAGGCCAGGCCCAGGGCGCAGACGGCCGCCAGGGTCCACAGCATGGTCTTCTTCATCGTCGGGTCCTCCTTGTGATCGACTCGGGATTCAGCGACAAGGCAGGTGCGATCCTATGCGGCCGATTGCGAAATCGTCAACAGTTTATCGAATGCAAATCATTGAATACGTACCGCTTGGGCCCGGTTTTTGAAGGTGATTCCCCCTTTCGCAAGGCGCCCGGCCGCGCCGTCCTTCGGCTTCCCGTCCTTGACTCCGGGCCGTACGTGGCGCACCGTCAACGGGATGGGGCCGCGCCGCGAGGGCCCCCGGACCCGGCCAACCCAAGGAGCGATGCCGCCATGCCGCTTTTCCGTACCAGCGCCATCGTCGAGCAGCAGATCGACGAGTTTCTCGACCAGGTCGCCGAGGGGGCGCTGGTCTACCGGGCCGGCGTGGAGGCCTACCTGGCCGGCGACCTGGAGGAGCTGGCGTTGCGCCTGGCGACCATCGACCAGCTGGAGTCCAAGGCCGACATCCTGAGCAAGTCGGTGGAGGCGCAGCTCTACAGCCACTCCCTGATCCCCGACCACCGCGGCGACGT
>JBHEPC010000095.1:0-6719 GCA_046260475.1 Candidatus Krumholzibacteriia bacterium
CGATTCGGTGGCCAGCACCAGCGGCACCTTGACCGCCGAGCCCAGCACGAACGGCAGCAGGGCCGCCCACGAGGTGATGCCCAGGGCCTGGCGGAAGGTGCCCTTGCCGCCGCCCATGCGGGCGAAGAAGCCCAGGATGAACCCGAAGACCAGCACCATCACCCACGAGGTGAAGGCCGCGCCCAGGGCGGTGCCCAAACGCTTGGCCGGCGCCGGGTCCATGGAGGCCTCGTACTGCTGCTGCCACTGCTCCTCCGGCACCATGCGCATCAGCTTCGAGTCGCGCATCAGCTCCATCTGCTCGGGGCCCGAGATGGGCGACGTGATCCAGGCGAAGGCGGCCATCGTCACGAAGATCAGCAGGCCCGCGTGCCACCAGCGGGGGGCACGGCCCACCTTGTCCATCAGGCGGCCCGGCCGGGCCACGAGGTCGGCCAGCCGGCCGGCGAAGGTGTCCGGCCCGGGATCGTCCAGGGGGGTGGCGGCGAGGTCGTTCACGTCTCCTCCTTCGGCCAGGAGCCCGCCGCGGCGGGCCCTCCGGGGTGCAGGCGCGGCAGCACGCGGCGCCCGGCGCGGGCCAGGGGCGAGTCCGCCTCGGCGCGGGCCAGCGCCGCCGTGCCCCGCGTGGGGTCGGCGTGGCGGGCCAGCAGCTCGCGGGCAAAGGCCCCACTCTCGATCTCCGCCAGGATCGCCCGCAGGCGCTCCCGGACCGTCCCGTCGATCACCCGCGGGCCCCGGGTCAGGCCCCCGTAGGCCGCGGTGCCGCTGATGCGCGGCCGCAGGCCCTCCAGGCCGTGGCGGTGCAGCAGGTCGGTGATCAGCTTCAGCTCGTGCACGCACTCGAAGTAGGCGTTCTCCTCGCCGTAGCCCGCCTCGACCATGATCTCGAAGGCGGCCTTCAGCAGCTCGATGACGCCCCCGCACAGCACCGCCTGCTCGCCGAACTGGTCGCTGACGCACTCGGCGCGGAAGGTCGTGACGAACCCGCCGCCCTGCAGGCAGCCCACGGCCAGGGCATACGCCGCGGCCAGGTCCCAGGTTGCGGGCGGCGCGTCGTCGGCCACCGCCAGCAGGCCGGGCACGCCGCCGCCGGCCGCGTGGGCCGCCAGCAGCATGTCGCCCTGCCCCTTGGGCGCCACCAGGAAGCACGGCCGGCCCGGCTCGGGCACGATCTGCCCGAAGGCCACGGCGAAGCCGTGGGCGAAGCCCAAAGCCGCCCCGGGCCGCAGACGGGGCGCCACGTCCGCCGCATGGACCGCGGCCATCGCCTGGTCCGGCAGCATCAGCATCACCACGCCGCCCGCGGCGACGGCCTCGCCCACCGGCAGCACCCGGCAACCCTCGGCGCGGGCCAGGACGCCCCGGGCCGATCCCGTCCGGGCGCCGACCACCACGTCCAGGCCGCTGCGCTGCAGGTTCAGGGCCTGGGCCCGGCCCATGGTGCCGTAGCCGATCACCGCGACGGTGCACCCCTGCAGGGGGCCGAGGTGGGCGCGGGACGCCTCCAGGATCGTACCCGCCGGCGGCGGGAGTTGTTCGAAAATCGTCGCTTCCATGGCCGGAGGATAGGCCGCGGCCGTCGCCTTGACAAGAAACCCCTGCGGGTGTAGATTGCCGCTCAGCCTGAGGGACCAGGCCAAGTGTCCCAAGACGAATGTGGGTGGCGGCTTAGCTCAGCTGGTTAGAGCATCGGAATCATAATCCGAGTGTCCGGGGTTCGAGTCCCTGAGCCGCTACCAACATTTTTTTTTGCCCTCAGGTGAACGCCTCGCCCGGGAGGCGCCGTGATCCCCGCCCCGTTCGTGCACCGCATCGCGACCGAGATCGCCGCCCTGCTGGCGCGCGCCTGCCCCGGCGTCGCCCGCCCCGGCCTGGTGGTCGCCCTCTCGGGCGGCCCCGATTCGGTCGCCCTGCTGCTGGCGGCGGTGCGCTGGCGGGCGCAAACCGGTGGCGGCCTGGCCGCCGCCCACCTGAACCACGGCCTGCGGGGCGAGGCCGCCGACCGGGACGAGGCCTTCTGCGGCGAACTCTGCGCACGGCTGGACGTGCGGTTGATCGTCGACCGGCAGGACCCCCGGCCGCTGGCCCGCAGCCGCGGCTGCGGTCTCGAGGAGGCCGGCCGCCACCTGCGCCGGCGCTTCCTGGCCGCGGTGCTGGACGCCGAGCCGGCCCTGGACGCCGCCGCCACCGGCCACCACCGCGACGACCAGGCCGAGACCGTGATCATGCGCCTGCTGCGGGGCACCGGCCCGGACGGCCTGCGGGGCATCCGGCCGGTCAGCGGCCGGATCATCCACCCCCTGCTGGGGGTCGGCCGGGCCGAGATCGTCGCCTTCCTGGCGGACGCCGGCCAGCCCTGGCGCGAGGACGCCAGCAACGCCGACGGCGCGAACCTGCGGGCCCGGCTGCGGCGCGAGCTGCTGCCGGTGGCCCGCTCCCTGTTCGGCCCCGGCTGCGACGAGGCCGCCGTCCGCCTGGCCTCCCTGCTGGACGACGACCTGGAGCTGCTGGACGGCCTGACCGCCCGGGCCCTGGCCGCCTGCGCCGACGGCCCGGCCCTGCGGGTGGACGAGCTGGCGACCCTGCCCCCGGCCCTGGCTCGCCGGGTGCTGCGGCGCTGGCTAGAGCCCGGCGGCGAGGCCGACGGGCCCGCGCGCAGCCTCGCGCTTGCCCACCTGGAGGCCGTCCTGGGGCTGCTGGAGGCGGGCCGGTCCGGGGCCGCGGTGGACCTGCCGGACGGCCGCAGGATCGTGCGCCAGTTCGATCGGCTGCTGCCGGCGACGGACGTGCCCCGGCCGCGCCGGGCCGCGGATTACCGCATCGTGGTACGGCGCGATGCGCCACAGGGCGCGCCGGAAGCCGCCGGCAACCCACCGGGCCACGGCGAACCGGACGACGAGGCCACCTGGCGCCTGGCCTGCCCCGCGGACGCCCTGCAGGGCAACCTGCGGGTGCGCGGCTGGCGCCGCGGCGACCGCATCGCGTCATTGGGCCTCGACGGCACGAAGAAATTGAGCGATCTTTTTCGCGAACGCAGGCTGCCGGCCGGCACGCGTGAGGGTGTGCTGGTGGTGGAGGACGACGGGGGCATCCTCTGGGTCGTGGGCCTGGCCCGCGCCGAGCGGACCCGTTTGTTGCCGGGTGGCGGACCGACCGTTACCTTGACGGTCGCCCGCCGCTAGCGACCCGGCCGCACCGGGGCGTCCCGCCGGGCGGGTGCGCACCGCGCCCGGCATCCACCGTGTGACCGACCACCGATACCGAGGGAACAGCGCCTGATGACTCCCAATCCCCCCCGAGGCCAGGGACCGGACAACCGTCCGCCGCGCGGTCCGAACATGAAGCCGCCCCAGATACCCGGCAAGACCGCCGGCTTCTGGATTTTGCTCGTCTTTTTGGTCTTCCTCGTCTACCAGATGATGTACATCGACCGGTCGACGGTGCAGGAGATCACCTTCAGCGCCTTCGACGAGCAGGTGCAGAAGGGGAACATCCGTTCGATCACGCGCACGGACCAGAACGTCCACGGCGAGCTGAACGAGAAGACGACGATGACCGTGAAGGACGGCACCCTCAAGGAGGTCGACCTCTTCGCGGTGTACCTGCTGGACGAGATGCCGAAGTTCCACGAGTACATCAAGGAGCACAACCCCGAGGCGACGCTGATCGGCGAGCCCCAGCGCACCAACTGGTGGGCCCACTTCCTGACCTACTACCTGCCCTTCCTGCTCATCCTGGTGCTGTGGCTGTTCTTCCTGCGCCAGATGCAGGGAGGCGGCAACAAGGCCTTCAGCTTCGGCAAGTCCAAGGCCAAGATGTTCAACATGGACAAGCCCGAGATCACGTTCGAGGACGTGGCCGGCTGCGACGAGGCCAAGTACGAACTGCAGGAGATCATCGACTTCCTGCGCGCGCCGCAGAAGTTCCAGCGCCTGGGCGGCCGCATCCCCAAGGGCGCCCTACTGGTGGGCGCGCCCGGCACGGGCAAGACCCTGCTGGCCCGCGCCGTCGCCGGCGAGGCCGGCGTGCCCTTCTTCAGCATGAGCGGCTCGGACTTCGTGGAGATGTTCGTGGGCGTGGGCGCCAGCCGCGTGCGCGACCTCTTCGACCAGGGCAAGAAGAACGCCCCCTGCATCATCTTCATCGACGAGATCGACGCCGTCGGCCGCCACCGCGGCGCCGGCCTGGGCGGCGGCCACGACGAGCGCGAGCAGACGCTCAACCAGCTGCTGGTGGAGATGGACGGCTTCGAGTCCAACGAGGGCGTGATCCTGCTGGCGGCGACCAACCGGCCCGACGTGCTGGACCCGGCCCTGCTGCGCCCGGGCCGCTTCGACCGCCAGATCGTCGTCGACATGCCCGACATCAACGGGCGCGAGGCCATCCTGAAGGTGCACATGAAGAAGGTGCGCATGGCGCCGGAGGTCTCGGCCCTGCGGATCGCCGCCGGCACCCCGGGCATGGCGGGCGCCGACCTGGAGAACCTGGTCAACGAGGCCGCCCTGCTGGCCGCCCGCAAGAACCACGACTTCGTGACCATGGACGACTTCGAGGACGCCAAGGAGAAGGTGATGCTGGGGCCCGAGCGCCGCAGCCGCGTCTTCACCGACAAGGTCAAGCGCGAGACCGCCTACCACGAGGCCGGCCACGCGGTCGTGGCCTACAACTGCTCCGAGTCCGACCCGGTGCACAAGGTCACCATCATCCCCCGCGGCCAGGCCTTGGGCCTGACCCACATGCTGCCGGTGGAGGACCAGTACACCGTCACCGAGCAGAAGTACCTGGACAAGATCTGCGTCGCCCTGGGCGGGCGCGTGGCCGAGGAGGTCTTCCTGGGCAAGATCGGCTCGGGCGCCTACGCGGACATCCGCATGGTCACGAGCATCGCCCGCGCCATGGTCACCCAGCTGGGCATGAGCGCCAAGATGGGCCCCATCTCCTACGAGGAGGGCTCGGAGCAGGTGTTCCTGGGCCGGGACTACGCGCGCCACACCTCCCACAGCGAGCAGACGCTGCAGGACATCGACGCCGAGATCAGCCGCATCGTCGCCGAACAACTCGAGCGCGCCCGCGGCATCCTCCAGGAGCACCGCGAGGCGGTGGAGATCGTGACCGCGGCCCTGCTGGAGCGCGAGAGCCTGGACGCCGAGGAGTTCAAGCTGCTGATGGAGGGCAAGGAGCTGCCCCGGGCGGACATCGCGGTGGACCATTCCACCGGCGAGGAGCCGCCGGCGCCGCCGGCGGTGCCGGCCGCCGACGACGGCGAAGGTGACGACGAAAGCGACGACGAAGGCGACGGGGACCGGGCATGAGCGACGCGCCCGGCCGCGCCGGGGGGGAACCGACGGTCCCCTTCGCCGCACCGGGCTGGGATCTGGGCCGCGTGCAGGTGGCGCCCGCCGGCCGCCCCCTGGTCATGGGCATCGTCAACCTGACGCCCGACAGCTTCTGGGCCGGCTCCCGTGCCGGGGCGGTGGACGAGGCCGTGGCCTTCGCCCTGCGCCTGGAGGCCGAGGGCGCCGACCTGCTGGACCTGGGCGCCGAGTCCTCCCGGCCGGGCGCGCAGGCCGTGGGCGCGGCTGCCGAGCAGGACCGCCTGCTGCCGGTGCTGGCGGCCCTGCGCACCGAGACCGCCCTGCCCCTGACCGTGGATACGACGCGGGCCGCCACCGCCCGGCTGGCCCTGGACGCGGGCGCCGACGCCGTCAACGACATCACCGCCGGCGCCGACCCGGGCATGCTGCCCCTGGTCGCCGACCGCGGTTGCGGCCTCGTGCTGATGCACATGCAGGGCACGCCGCGCACCATGCAGGACGACCCGCGCTACGCCGACGTCGTGGCCGAGGTCACCGGCTGGCTGGCCGCCCGCGGCCGCCTGGCTGAGGAGGCGGGGGTGCCGTGCGCGCGTCTGTGCATCGACCCGGGCATCGGCTTCGGCAAGACCCTCGCGCACAACCTGGCCCTGCTGCGGGGCCTGGACCGGATCGCGGGCGGGCGCCCCCTGCTGCTGGGCGCCAGCCGCAAGGGCTTCATCGGCGCGCTGACGGGCGCACCCGTGCCGGACCGCCTGCCCGGCAGCCTGGCGGCCCTGGCGGCGGCCTGGCGCTCCCGCGCCGCCGTGGTGCGCGTCCACGACGTGGCCGCGAGCGTGCAGTTCCTCGACGTGCTGGCGCACCTGGCCTGAACGGCCCGCCGCCGTCCCCATCTTCAGGGAGGATCCCATGGCCGAACTCGTGACCGGCGTGCTGGAATGCGGCCCCCGCGGCGACGGCGTCCTGCGCGACCCCGGCCGCTCCTTCGCCCCGGCGGGCGACGATCCGGCGGTGCCGCCGGAGCTGATCCGTCGGCATCGCCTCGTGACCGGGGCCACCGTCACCGGGCCGGCCGAGCGGGCCCGCCGCGGCGCGCGGCTGGCCGCGGTGGACTCGGTCTGCGGCCTGGACCCCGTGGCCTTCGCCGCCCGCCCCCCCTTCACCGACCTGGTGGCCACCAACCCGCACCGGCGCTTCGACCTGGGCCGCGGCGGCGACCCGGAGATGCGCATCATCGACCTGGTGGCGCCGATTGCCCGCGGCACCCGCGGCCTGATCGTCTCGCCCCCCAAGGCGGGCAAGACCATGCTGCTGGAGGCGTTCGCCAAGGCCATCGCCGCCGACGCGCCGGACACCCGCGTCGTCGTGCTGCTGATCGACGAGCGCCCCGAGGAGGTCACCCATTTC